>JAITXK010000202.1 GCA_031284765.1 Candidatus Symbiothrix sp. | reverse complement strand
GTTGCTTTGGAATTGGAAAATCGTCCGGCTTCTTCCTTTATTCCCGAAATGAAATCCTGGTTGAAAAATACGGTTAATTCCGATTTTTATTTCTGCGAAGTTCAATCCGAAGAGGCTTCTTCTTATGGAATAAAAGGGCTTTGGGCTGAGGAAGGCGAAATACTGTTGAATGCTTGCAATACAAATTGGCGGAAATGGAACAAACAGGCAGAAGAACTGAAAACTGCAGCGGTATTGCGCAGCGAAAACGAATACAAGGGAGCTTCTCCGGTTTTTGTCAGGTATCCGTCCGGTAATTCGGTCTTTTATATCAGTACAATCGCTTATTTTGCCCATACGGAAAAAGGGTATAACACTTTGGATAAAATTCTGCAACAGGCAGGAATTCCGGCTGAAGGAAAAAAACTTTCGGAGAAATTAATGGATGAAAAAGGCGCTATAAATACCGGTAACTTATTTGAAAAATCGTCCGGCAATTTCAAAGAATACGGTTTCTGGCTGTGGAGTCCCCGTCCGTTGGATGATTTGTTGATAGAACCGGATATGCCGAAATTGGATATGGAACTTATTTCGGGCAACGATAGCGAATTATTGTTGAATGGAACAAAATTGAATGCGTTGAAAACATTACCTTTGAAACAAGGTTGGAATCAGATTGTTATCAAAATTCCCGGAAAAGAAAAAATAAGCAGCATCCGGTTTATTTGTGAAAACAATCCGGCTTTTATATCCCAACTGAAAACAGATTTTCAAAATCCGGTTAAAAAATAAACAGTATTAAAGATTAAACAATAACCATTATGTGTAAAACAATCCTTGTTTTTTATACCTTTGCAATAGCTCTTTTCCTGCAAGTACAGAGTGTTTACGCTCAAAAAGAAGTATTTTGTGATGAAAATGCGCCGCTTCATGAGCGAATTGTGGATTTGCTGTCGAGAATGACGGTTGAAGAAAAAATTGATTTGTTACGGGCTACCTCTCCCGAAAATTCCCGTTTGGGGATTAACCGGTATTACCACGGCAACGAGGCTTTGCATGGCGTTGTTCGCCCCGGGAGTTTCACGGTTTTTCCACAGGCAATCGGACTTGCTGCCATGTGGAATCCTGATCTGCAATACCGGATTGCCACAGTAATCTCGGATGAAGCCCGTGCACGTTGGAATGAATTGGAACAAGGGCGCAAACAACCCGCACAATTTAGCGATTTGCTCACATTTTGGTCGCCGACAGTCAACATGGCGCGCGACCCGCGTTGGGGACGAACGCCGGAAACGTATGGCGAAGACCCTTTTCTTTCAGGTGCATTGGGCGCTGCTTTTGTGAAAGGTTTGCAAGGAAATCATCCCAAATACCTCAAAGTGGTATCCACACCCAAACATTTTGCCGTCAACAACGAAGAGCACAACCGCTTTGAATGTAATCCGCAGGTTTCCGAAAGAATATTGCGGGAGTACTATTTTCCGGCATTTGAACAGTGCGTCAAGGAAGGACAAGCGGCTTCCATCATGACAGCATACAACGCCATCAACAATGTTCCTTGTACGGCAAATCCATGGTTAATCAACAAAGTCTTGCGTGAAGATTGGGGATTCCGAGGGTATGTGGTTTCCGATTGCGGAGGCCCATCTTTGTTGATTAATGGTCATAAATACGTTAAAACCAAAGAAGTAGCTGCAACCTTAGCGCTCAAATCAGGATTGGATTTGGAATGTGGCGACGATGTGTATATCCAACCCTTATTAAACGCTTACAAACAAAAAATGGTGTCGGATGCAGATGTCGATTCGGCAGCTTATCATGTGTTGAGGGCAAGAATGAAATTGGGGCTTTTCGATAATCCCGATAATAATCCGTACAATAAAATATCACCTGCAGTAGTGGGTTCTTCCGAACATCAGAAATTAGCGTTGGAATCTGCTCGTCAAAGTATTGTCTTACTGAAAAATAAAAATCATACATTGCCCATTGATTTGAAAAAAGTAAAATCCATTGCCGTGGTAGGAATCAATGCTGCAAATTGCGAATTTGGGGATTACAGCGGGTATCCCGCTAATCAACCGGTATCGGTTCTGGCAGGTATAAAAGATAAAGTCGGTGATAAAATCAAGGTGGTTTATGCACCTTGGGTTTCTGCCTTAGACGGTTACGAACTCATTTCACAATCGTATTTTCCGGAGGGTTTGCAAGCTGAATATTTCCTAAATAAAAATTTGGAAGGCGACCCGAAAATCCGCAGAGATGAATGGATTAACTTTGAGCCGACCAATCAAGCCCCCGATCCTTTCCTGCCGAAATCGCCGATGTCGATTCGTTGGCAAGGGAACCTTCGCCCGACCGTATCAGGGACTTACACTTTCGCTTTTACTTCCGACGATGGTTGTCGTTTGTTTATTGATGACAAAAAAGTGATTGATTCCTGGCACAACCGGAATATCTCTACCGATACGCTACAAATAAACTTAGAAGCAGGCAAAGATTATCGCATCTGCGCCGAATATTTTGACAACCGCGATATGGCTATAGCGCACCTGTCGTGGCGGATTCCATCGGTAGATGTGAAAAGCAGATTGGATTTGTTCGGAAAAGCAGGAGAAGTTGTCCGGAAAAGCGACATGGTTGTTGCCGTTTTGGGAATAAACAAAAGTATTGAAAGAGAGGGAAAAGACCGAGACGATATTCATTTACCCAAAGATCAGGAAGAATTTATCCGCGAAATATACAAGGCAAATCCCAATACCGTAGTTGTTCTCGTAGCCGGCAGTTCTCTGGCTATCAACTGGATAAATGAAAATATTCCGGCGATTGTCAATGCTTGGTATCCGGGCGAACAGGGCGGAACGGCTATCGCCGAAGTATTATTTGGCGATTACAATCCGGCCGGCCGCTTGCCTTTGACCTACTACAATAGCTTGGATGAACTTCCTCCATTCGATGATTACGACATAGCCAAAGGGCGTACCTACCAATATTTTACGGGAAAACCGCTTTATCCTTTCGGATATGGACTGAGTTATTCTACCTTTGAATATAAAAACTTGGAAGTCAAAGAAGAAGGCAAAAACTTCCGTGTGAGTTTCTTGGTGAAAAATACAGGAAAAATAGATGGCGAAGAAGTCTCGCAAGTTTACGTTAAATTGCCGGAAATAAACATCCCCTTGCCAATCAAGACATTGAAAGGATTCAAACGGGTTTTCGTAAAGAAAGGTCAAACGGAAAAAGTGGAAATATCCATTCCGAAAGAAAGTCTGCATTATTGGAACGAAGCCACAAACAACTTCGTTGTTCCGAGTGGAAAGTACTTGTTTATGATAGGTTCATCTTCCGAAGACATCCGATTGAAAACGTTTTCAGTTATTGAAAAGAGCGATCAATATTAAATTAGCGCATCTACTAACTTATTCGAGCTGATAAGGCTGCAGGAGGCACGCTGTGGAAACATACTCGAGATAAACTAACGTATCGCAAAAAACTCCATGCAGATTTTATTTTGCTCCCCTTATTCTTCCTTGGAAAAGAGGGTTGAATGAATATACCAATAAATTAATCAGAGAAGTATATACCTAAAAAACAAACATTTAATAACTACAACGATGAAAGTATTAAAAATATTCCGGTTCAAAATTAATCGAAGACCTGGAAAAAACTTAATTTTGAGGAACCATTGAGCCTGTTCTGCAAAATGCTAACTGATAAAGTTGCATTGAATACTTGAATCTACGCGAAATAATTAATAGCCGGAAATTTTGTTTATATAAAAAAAAAGTATAAATTTGAAGCCAAAACGAATGCAAAAAAAGGGGGTTGATTACGTCATTTTACGTACTAAAAGTGGGGGATTAATTCGTTGCACTCATTGATATGGGAAATATAAATACTTGATATTTAGGGATATTTTCTCTGTTTTCTCTGACATAATATTAAAAATAGAATAATGTATAACAAATAAATTATTAATTCTAAAAATTAAACACACGATGAAAAAGTTATTTGCAATTATTGCTTTGATGGGAGTCTTAACTTTGGGCTCAACTCAAATGGTTCAAGCTTTAAATGCTCCTGCAGTGGAACAAACGGAACAAGAAGACGCTTCAAGCGGTGGTATCCACAAAGAGCTTAAAATTAAATTTATCGAAGGTTC
>JAITXK010000099.1 GCA_031284765.1 Candidatus Symbiothrix sp. | reverse complement strand
GTTGTTGCCGGCGGGAGAGTGTAAGAGCCACCACTACTTCCTCCTTCACTACTATTAACAGGCTGCCAACCTTTGGTTGTGCCTGTCCAAATGTAGATCCCGGCTACTAATGATGCAGTTCCGATGTTATAAACCACTGTACCCACTTTTAAACCGGTCGCCGGATCATTGCTTGCTGTGACTCCCGGCCACACTGCTGTACCCTCTACATCCGTTGGGAGAGCTTTTGCATCCGTGAGCTTGACCTGTGGCAGGAGAAGCCCACCAAATTTACCATCGGAAAGATCAAGGATTGTACCGGGAGCGGGATCTGAATTACCATTTCCACCAATTTTGACCTGTGCCTGCAAAGGCGAAAAACTAACTGCGAAAAACATGACTGCGGAACTAATCTGAAATCTTCTAAATAATCCTTTTGTTGTCATCTCTATGTTCTTTTTTCTTTTTTTGCATAAATTCAGTCCGCAAAGGTAAGCATTTTTTTTAACCCCCAAAAAAAATGCTGCCACAGGACACAACCCGCGACAGCATTTTCGCACTTAACTACTACCTATTAATTATACGCTGTTTCT
The DNA here is from genome assembly GCA_031284765.1 of Candidatus Symbiothrix sp. Taxonomy (GTDB): domain Bacteria; phylum Bacteroidota; class Bacteroidia; order Bacteroidales; family Azobacteroidaceae; genus Azobacteroides. The sequence goes on along the minus strand of JAITXK010000099.1, from coordinate 11,899 downwards.
CCATGCTCATAAATATCCAAACCTTCTTCTTCCACTCGTTTTGTAACGCGAAGACCGGCTATTTTGTCCAAGCTCTTGAAAATGATGAAGCCCATTCCAAAAGCCCACAGGCCGATAACGATCGCACCGGTTAATTGGGCGAGCAACAAACCCGTGCCTCCGCCGTAGAATAATCCACCGTCAATGGCGAATAAGCCGGTTAGTATCGTTCCACAAAAACCACAGACACCGTGCACCGAAGAGGCGCCCACAGGGTCATCTATTTTAAGCGTCCGGTCAATAAATTCTACCGAGAATAACATAAGGATACCACAAATTGCACCGATGATAATCGCACCACCAGGTGAAACAGCATCACAGCCCGCAGTAATACCTACTAAACCTGCTAATATACCATTCAAGGTAAGAGAAAGAGAGGGTTTTTTGTATTTAAACCATGCTGTAATCAAGGCAAATAATCCGCCTGCCGCCGCGGCTAAGTTTGTAGTCAAAAATACGTGAGAAATAGCTGTTCTATCTCCTTCGCCTGCCGCTGCCAACTGCGAACCCGGATTGAATCCAAACCAACCGAACCAAAGGATAAATACCCCTAATGCCGCTATCGTCAGGTTGTGACCCGGAATGGCTTTCGATTTACCGTCTTTAGCATATTTGCCGATACGCGGACCAAGGACCCATGCCCCCACCAACGCAATCCAACCGCCAACAGAATGCACAATGGTGGAACCGGCAAAATCATGGAATGTTGCACCGAATGTTTTCATTATCCAACTGTCTTCTGCACCATTCATCAACCAACCGCCTCCCCATGTCCAATGACCGGAAACCGGATAAACCAATACACTTATTAATATGGTATAAATCAAATACATGTGGAATTTGGTGCGTTCAGCCATCGCCCCCGAAACAATGGTGGCGGCCGTTGCACAGAATACCGTTTGGAAAATCAGGAATCCTTCGGTCGGCAAGCCGTTGTCGAAGAAAGTCAGGTCGCCAAAGTTAGGCATTCCCATAAATCCGGCGCCTTCGCATCCAAACATAATTCCAAAACCGACCAGGAAGAATAACAAAGAACCGACAATAAAGTCGATGAAGTTCTTCATTAAAATATTAGCGGTGTTTTTAGTGCGTGTAAAACCGGCTTCCACCAAAGCAAAACCGGGTTGCATGAAGAATACCAACATGGCAGCCAATAACATCCATACTGTATTGAGGGAAATGCCCAAATCTTCAACAGGGTCAATAGCGGCCTCAATGACAGGTGTTGTTTCTTCTGTATGGCAACAGGGTGCAACGGCTGTTACAGAATCGGTTACAACAGCAAACGTATCCTGGGCATTCATTTTAGAAACAAAGGTAATTCCTGCTATAGCAATGAATAAAAAGAGAACTAATCTCGCATGGGTTGTTTTAAAATATGATTTCATAATTGATTTTTTTTAAATTAATAATTATTTCTTTTCTACATATAAAGTAGCGTCTCCACGCTTTCCACTACGGATGCTGACTGCATCTTCCGCAGGATAGATAAAGATACGGCCATCGCCGACTTCTCCGGTTCGCGCGGCGGACGAAATGGCTTCAATGGTTTTTTCTACATTAATGTCTCTGACAACAATACTCAGTTGTATCCGTTCGATATAACTGGTGTCATAAACAATCCCTCTGTAGATACGTTCCTCGCGGTCGGCGCCTACACCTCTTACGTCGTAATAAGAGAACCATTCGATGTCGGCTGCAATTAATGCCTCTTTTACTTCATCGAATTTTGATTTTCGAATAATTGCTTCAATCTTTTTCATTTTTTAATGAATTAAAATATTAATACTAATAAACCTGTTTATCTATTCTTTATACTTATCAATAAAAAAGAAGATATTAATTTTTCAATATTTAAATTAAAATGAAATTATAAAATCAATTTAAATATCATAATAATTAAATTCTGCGCAAAATTAAACCACAATGTTTTAATAAAAAAATTATTTAATAACTTTTTTTTTCGCTTCTGAGCTATCTGCTTATTAAAGAACAAAATAAAATTTAATCAAAAAAGAAATTTTGAAATTAAAAACATTTAATTCAAATCAATTTGATTACTATTTCAAAATAATTTAAATAAAAATGTCATGAAAATTTGCATAATAAAAATAAAATGTTTTCCTTTGTGCCCGAAAGGAAATCGATATCGAAAGTAGAATTTTAGCATTGAGTTTATTAACAGGTTTAATTTTTAAAAAGTAAAAAAATGAAAAAGATTATTGCAGCAATTGTAGTGTTAGTGTGCGCAACAGGTATGAAAGCGCAAGAAGTTACGGTCGGCACGGATGTCGTTAGCTCGTATGTATGGCGTGGCGGTCAATTAAGTGGTACAAGTATCCAGCCGTCATTTGATTTTTCTGCCGGAGGTTTTTCTGTTGGAGCGTGGGGAAGCGTTGATTTATTGGGCTCCGTTCACAAAGAATTGGATTTGACAATCGGTTATGAAGTTCAGGGCGTATTGCTCTCTATTACGGATTATTGGATTCCTGTTTCATTAGCAGGTCTAACCAATTCGAGTTATTTTGTTTATGACACAGATAAAAATACCGGTCATACGTTTGAAGCGACCATCGGATACACGTTGCCGATAGAATCGTGCCCGTTATCATTGGCATGGAGTACCAATTTTGCAGGCGTTGACGGAGTAAATGCGGATGGAAAGACCGCTTATTCTTCGTATTTTGAGGCTTCTTATCCCTTCAATGTAAAAGATATTGCTGTGGAAGCGGCCATTGGTTTAGTTCCCTGGGCAACCAATTTCTACAGCACCAATGGATTTAACATTACCAATATCAGTTTGAAAGCCGGCAAAGAAATTAAAATTGCCGATTTTACAATACCGGTATTCGGACAATTCGTTGTAAACCCACGCACAGAAGATGCATTTTTAGTATTCGGTGTTTCTTTCTAACGAAAAAATGAAATAAGCAAAGAATAGATTGGGATAAAATTCCTGAGAAGTTTTATCCCATTTTCTTTTGTATTTTCGCAAAACATTGTACCTTTGCAAAAATTTATAAGAAAAGGCAGATTGATAACAAAATAACATCAAATCATTTATATTAAAAACAAAATTCACATGTCTAACTTAAGATTTAAAGCAGTTGAAGAAGCTTTTAAGAAAAAAGCTGTAGCCGTATCGGCCCCTGCGGCACTCACATCCGATTATTACGGCGCATACGTGTTCAACAAAGAACAATGGGCGAAGTATCTTCCCAAAGAAACTGTCAAAGCATTGACCGGTGTTATTGAAAAAGGCGAAACACTGAACCGCAGTTTGGCCGACAGCGTTGCCGCCGGTATGAAAACGTGGGCAATCGAAAAAGGCGCCACGCATTACACCCACTGGTTTCAACCACTGACGGAAGGTACCGCCGAAAAACATGACTCGTTCATTGAATATTCAGGCGCACCGGGCAGTCCGGTTATCGAAGAGTTTTCCGGCAAATTGTTGGCTCAACAAGAACCCGATGCTTCTTCTTTCCCCAGCGGCGGTATCCGCAACACGTTTGAAGCACGCGGATATACGGCTTGGGACCCTTCCTCTCCCGCTTTTATAGTAAGTGATACGCTTTGTATTCCAACCGTTTTTATTTCTTATACCGGAGAAGCATTGGACTACAAAACCCCTTTATTGAAATCGTTAAACGCTGTGGATAAAGCGGCTACCGAAGTGTGCCACTATTTCGACCCTTCCGTAAAGAAAGTTGTGTCTTATTTGGGCTGGGAACAAGAATATTTCCTGGTGGACGATGGTTTATATGCCACCCGCCCCGACCTGATGCTGACCGGTCGCACGCTATTAGGTCACGAATCGGCTAAAAACCAACAGTTGGAAGACCACTATTTCGGTTCTGTTCCTACCCGCGTGCAGGCCTACATGCAAGATATCGAATTTGAAGGATATAAATACGGCATTCCCATCAAGACCCGCCACAACGAAGTGGCTCCCAACCAATTTGAGTTTGCTCCTATCTTTGGAGAAACCAATTTGGCGGTTGACCAGAACTTATTAATCATGTCCATCATGAAAAAAGTAGCTCGCCGTCACGGGTTCCGTCTGTTATTGCACGAAAAACCGTTTGCAGGCGTCAATGGTTCGGGAAAACACAACAACTGGTCGTTGGGAACAGATACCGGCGTCGGTTTGCTGACTCCGGGCAAAACACCGGAAGAAAACCTGCAATTCATTACCTTCGTGGTAAATATCTTATTGGCCGTTTACAAAAACAACGCTTTGCTGAAAGCTTCGATTATGACGGCGCAAAACGCCCATCGTTTGGGAGCAAACGAAGCGCCTCCCGCCATTATCTCCGTATTCTTGGGTACGCAAATTTCGGCTGTACTGGACAAACTGGAAGCCAGCTCCAGCGAAGAAGCCATTGTAATGGATGCCAAACAGGGCATGAAATTGGGTATTCCTAAAATTCCCGAAGTGCTTTTGGACAACACCGACCGCAACCGTACGTCGCCTTTCGCTTTCACGGGCAACCGATTTGAATTTCGGGCAGTAGGTTCTTCGGCCAATTGTGCGTCGGCAATGCTTACCTTGAATTCTATTGTAGCTGCCCAATTAGTTGAATTCAAGAAAAATGTAGATGCAAAAATTGCCGGCGGAGCCAGCAAGGAAAAAGCCATTTTCGATATATTAAAACAATACATCAAAGAATCGAAAGTCATCCGCTTCGACGGCAACGGCTACAGCGAAGGATGGAAAGCCGAAGCCAAAAAACGCGGCTTGGACTGCGAAACCAGCGTTCCGGTTATCTACGACGCATATACGACTCCGGCTACTATCGCCTTGTTCGAAAGCATCGGCGTATTCAGCGAACGCGAATTGCACGCCCGCAACGAAGTGAAATGGGAAACTTATACCAAAAAGATACAGATTGAAGCCCGTGTATTGGGCGATTTGGTGATGAACCACATCATTCCGGTAGCCACCAGATACCAATCTTCCTTATTGGATAATGTGTACAAAATCCATCAGGTATATGACAAGGCTAAAGCAGCCAAACTATCGGCTCACGATACCAGCACCATCGAAGAAATCTCCGAACGGATTGCCATTATCAAAACAAAAGTCGAAGAATTGGTTGAAGCCCGCAAAGTCGCCAATAAAATAGAAGATGAACGCGCCAAAGCGGTGACTTACCACGATAAAGTGATTCCGTATTTCGATGAAATCCGTTACCATGTCGATAAATTGGAATTGATTGTGGACGACGAGTTGTGGACTTTGCCTAAGTATCGCGAGTTGTTGTTCATCAGATAGTAAGTTGAGAAAATATCCTGAAAAAAAGGGAGGACGACCACTTGCGGGTCATCCTCCTTTTTTTCATCCCTTCGTTTCTTCAGTCTTTCAGTCCTTCATTAAAAAATAATACCGCGCCCGATACTCCGGCAACAGTTCCGGATGAAAAATCCGTATCAAATCCTTCAATACCCAATCGGGATGCAAAGGCAATTCATGATAATAATGAGCCGTTTTCAGGGTATTGCAGACGTAGATATGCCGCTTCCGGTAGGCATCAAACAGGGCATAATTGGCGTATTCATCCGCTAATTGCTTGTAGTTTGCATCCTGCGGACTGTAATGTTTGAATAACCAATAATCGGCCTTCGCCGCACGGTCTAAAATCTGTTCAAAGGCATACGAAATGGAGCCGGTCTGCTCGTTATCCTTGAACAGATAGTCGGCGCCGGCATCTTCCAGGAGATGTGCAAAATAGCTTTTCCCGCCGGGCATGTACCAGAAATCGCCGTGCTTTTTCTCCACAAAAACTGTCGGACGGTGGGCAACGGCGTCTGTCTGCGCTTTCAAGTCATTATAAGCGCTCATTGCGACGAAAAACAAGGAATCGGCCAATGCCTGTTTGTCGAACAAGAGGCCGATAACGCGAATCCATTCGGCTTGCCCCAGCGGATGCGTTTCTTTCCATTCCAAACAGGGTATGGCCGGCACAGACAGTTTTGCCAACGTTCCTATGCCCGATTCGTTGACCGGATTGGTGAAAATCGCTTCCGGTTCTATCCACATCAATTGCTCGATGTTGGGATTTGAGGCTTGCCCCACATCGCGCACGGCGCCGTTAGCGACGGATGCCTGAACCGATGGAATGGCGATGTACTGCGATTCAGCCACTCCAACCAGGGTGGACAAAACATTCAATTCGTCCAACATGCCGCAAACGACGGCCGAGAAAGCGACCGTTCTTTGCAGGGGCGTACGAAGCAGAATACCGTCGGGAAGCTGTTCCGGCAAAGCCTGTGTGCGCGGAACCAGGACATAGTTTTGCACTGTTTTCTGTGGATTCCACGGATTCTTGATTTTCAGCACCTTATAATCCGTATCGTTTTCTATTTCAAAACCTTGTGCATAATAAACAACCGTTGTGCCGGAACGGGATTGACCCGCCTTTCCCGGCGCTGAGCGTTTATCGCTGCAAGAAATGAAAAGGACTAACAGGCTAAAAAGAGTAATACTGACAGATTTTCTCATCTGATTGATTGTTTTTTTATTACGATTGCGGCTTTAGCTTCGAGCGTTCCGGCTTTAGCTTCGAACGTTCCGGCTTTAGCTTTGAACGTTCCGGCTTTAGCTCCAACATCGAACACGGATAAAACGGAAAACACAGATGAACGGAAAACAAATAAATGCTTCATATAATTTGTTTTCCGTTTTATCCGTGTTCTAATTTTAATAAAAAGCAAACTTGCAGGGATTCATTCCGGTTTGCGATAAAGTGCGAATTTTCGCGCCGTCCTTATTGAAAATCGTTACATTGCCCGGATTCATCCAATTGGCATCCGCAATATAAATATCCTGATTTCCGGGATTGACGCCGATTCCGTAAGGAGTATTGACAATGGCCGATTCCTCTATCTGAAGCGGCAAGTGTGTTCCCGTTGCCAAATCGTATTTGCCATAGCTCCCTTTTCCGGTCGAGACGAGCGTATAATCCACATCATAGTAATAAATAAATCCATCGGCAATCACAAAATCCTGTTTGGGAGCATGGCCTAAATCCTGCACGGAATCATTGGTGGTATCAATTTTCTGAAATCCGCCCTCAATATCGAAAAAATTGCCCTGATAAGTTAAATAAACGTTTCCCGAAGGGTCAGCCTTTAAAATATAGGGATTTAAGCCGACAGTGATGCGTTTCAATTCTTTCTCGAACGAAGAGATATCAATGACCGAAACCGTATTGTGGGGGCCGTCGGCGCTCATTCCGCCCGAATTGGCGACATACAATTTGCCATTCGCAACGGCCATGCCTTCGGGATATTCACCGACAGCCACTTCGCCATCCACCGCCAATTGCAGGGTGTCGAGGCGAATCACGGTGCCGTCATAGCAGCTGGCATAGATTTTCCCTTGATATGCCTCCAGATAGCGCGGAGTGCGGGGCGTTTGGTCGTCATGAAATAATTCTATTCTTTTTACTACAGCCTGCGTATTCACGTCCAAGACGGTAATATTACTGGAAGTCGAAACCGAAACATAGAGTTTGCTGCCGTAAATCAACATATCTTGTCCGGTAGCGCCCAAAGCGCCGGACATAATGTCCGGTTGAAATTCGCCGGTTTCAAAATTATAATACGAAATGCCGGCATCGTTCGTATTATATCCTCCCTGATTGAGAATAAAAACACCTGAATAACCGGGCACAACTGCCTCAAGTGCAGGTTCCGGTGTTTCTTCGCAACCGGTAAAACCCATTGCCAACACCACACACATCATACTTGCTTTGAATAAATAACTGAACTTGTTCATAATAAAAATATTTAATTAGTAAATAAACTTGATTCCCAAATAAAAACTTCTACCCGGCATCGGATAATCTTTTACCACTTCGTACTGCGTATTCCAAAGATTCCGGCACTCCGCCGAAAAACGCAAGGTATAGCTCTTGAAAAGAAACGCTTTCGTAAGCGACAGGCCTTGTTCGGTATAACTTTTCAACAGCGCTGCCCGTTGCCGGGTTTGATTGGAATAACGCAAGCCCGAATAAATCAGATTATAATTGAAATCAAACCAGGGCATTTCCAGCCCCAGCAATCCACTGCCGGTGTGCCGGGGCGTATAGGGCAAATGTTGATTGTAACAGGCTGAGCCATCCGTTTTATCCCGCACATCCTGACAGGTGTAATTGCCTTGGATGACCGCTGCAATGTTCCTGACGGGAGCCAGTCGAAGGCTTACATTCACATCCAGACCATTGACCGAAGCTTCTCCATAGTTCAAAACGCTCCATACGACCATGCTTCCGCGAGGCATGGCTACGATTTTATTTTCTATCCGGTTATGATATACGTCTGCGGACAATGTAAGGTTCGGAATCCAATCGCCGAACGAACCCGTCCAAGTCAAGCCGGCATTGGATTGATGCGCATTCTCCGCCTTCAAATCCAGATTGGGAGCCGGAGAGAAATACATATCACCGAACGTCGGCAAACGGTAGGTATTTTTGTAAAACAGGCGCAAGCGCAACGGCAAACGGGTCAAAGGTTGAATGGAAAATCCGATATACGGAGAAAGGTGGTGGCGGTCGGTATGAAGCGATTCCACCGCCCGTTGATATAGCAAACTGCCGGTGATTGTCCATCGCTGCCGTTCGTATTTTCCGGAAAAGGCGCTTAGCCAAGTGGTTCGGGAAGCGTTTATCTCCCGTTTCGGATTGGAAAACACGCTATACATCGTACCCCTGACCCCATCGTTGACCCAAGCAACAGACCCATATTCGGATAATTTATACCGCCAGCCGGTATTGAGATAATATTCCCGCTGGTAATAACGGTTGTGCAGGCTTGGTTGCAGATTCAAATAATCCAAACCGGCGAAATTAACTTTAGCATTTGCTTGAAAATCAATCTTCTGATTCAATGCCTGCTCGTAGTGAATTTGTGTAAAGAAATTCCGGTCTTCGGCCCTTTCGCCCGAATAAGGATTGTAATAAATGGCCGAGCCGGGGGCGCCCCTGTTGGAAAGCAATGCATAGGCTTTCCACAACAATTTTCCCCCGTTTTTGAATTTGCCGGATAGATTGGTTTCCAACTTCAAGGTTTCAACATCCGAGTTCAGTCTTTTTTCCTTTGAAACAGAATCGGTTCGTCCATACATTTGCATGAAAGGATAATTGCCTTTTGTGGTCAGATATTCTCCTGTCGCATTCAATTGAAACACCGGATTGAACGGTTGATGCAGCAGCAAAGCCGAGTTAAACAATCCGAAAGAGCCTGTTTTCAGGGATGCTTTCAGGTGTCGTTTTCCATCATTTTTCGAGTCAAAAGATTGGGTAATCATGTTGATAACACCTCCCAAAGCCTGATTTCTGGCCGGTTGAAGAATCAGGTCGCTTTCGCCGATAGTCAAACTGATACATTCTACATTATCCAATGAAAAACGTCCCAAATCAATCTGACCGGTTTGATTATCGGAAACGGAAATACCATCGTAGGCCACCGCGGTGTAATTGGCGCCCAAACTGCGTAGCGACACGGTTTTCAATCCTCCTACCCCACCGTAATCCTTCACCTGCACGCCTGAAAAATGCTTTACCGCATCGGAGACTTGCAAGGCATTCAGCTTTTCCAAGCGGCCGGCGGTCAACTGTTGTTGCACGGAAGTCGATACATAGGCGGGAGATTGCCCTTTCGCCTGAATGGATACTTCCTGCAAATCGTGCGTACGAACAGTGTCCGATTGTGCAAACGAACAATGAATAGCGAAAAAGTAACAAATAAGAAATACCGGAAATTGTTTTGCCATGCAATCTTGCCTTTTCCCCGAAGGCGCTTGTTGATTATTGATTTTACACGGCAGGTTTTCTGACTTACTCTGTTTTGCACGGCCTTCCCAATTTCTCAGTGGCAAAAGTAGTGTGCAAAATTTAGATAGAGCTTACAGCAGCGGGACTGTCCGGGATTTTCACCCGGTTCCCTTTTAATCCGTTTTCCGAAAGTGGAAAATTGGAACCGTTGCGGGGGCAAAGGTAGGGATTATTTTAGAGGATTCAAAAACATTTTTATATAGTTATCAATACTTTAGTCAGCACCATATCTGAGAAGTAATCACACTGCCATTACATAAAAAAACATTGATAATCAACGATATACTCTTTGATACAAATAGCTTAATCACTCTGCCATCACATAAGATTATCCCCAAATCGGAATGTATTGTGCATATTTTCTTGAACGCAAAGTATCCTCTAATTTTATAAATCCATCGTTAATGGTATCTGCAATTATGCGAGAAGCGATAGAGTAATTTTCTTGTGCAATATTTAATCTTTTGCGCAATGTTTCGTTTGTCATTTTATTGCCTGTTGTATATTGCAGACAACAATGTTGATAACAAGCCCTTATTTTATCCTCTCTATTCATTTGTCGCATTGATTTAGGAGCAAACATTGTAATGCGAGTAAAATCTTCTTCTTTTTGAAAATCGGGCGCAGGTAATTGATATAATTCGCATTGTTCTATGGCTCGGTCAACGCCACTACCTCTTTCTTCACAAAAATTCATTCGGCGCATCATAGAAGCCAGTTGTTCATTGCGACTACGTGGACTATGGTCGATAAAACGTAACGTATCTATCAAGGGCTTACCCGGATTTGTAATTTCTATACGGCTATTGAATATTTCAATCATCGGAGATGTTCCTCCAATATAGAAATCTTGATGTATCAAAGCATTAGCAACAAATTCTCGAATGGCAATCGGTGGATACATCGGAGTATCTATTCGTATGGTGTCCCCTATTTGTTCATTTACAGGCAGGTTTGAATTGATATAATCAACCAAATTTTTAAAAACTACTGCATATCCTTTCGCTCCTGTCTGTTCTTTTATCGCATTTATTCTATTGTTGCCTTTATAGAAAATTACCCGGACAGCTTTTCTTGACAACGAACTAAAATGTTTCAAGTCGGAAGCAAAAAGAATAGCACCAAGATTTGTAACATCATAACTTGCTGCCCTTTTGTTGATGATTTTTTCTTCTGTGAGTTTTTCCAAAATACCGATTCTATTGTCAGGCAAAGGAATATTCAATAAGTGAAATGCCGTAGGATAATCAATTATCTTTAACACCTCATCAGCATTTATACCACTCAAGGCAATTTTAGATTCAAATGTACTGTTATGTGTATTTTGCCATATCTTCCTTTCGCGTTCGGGATGTTCAGCTAGTTTCTTTTTGTAAGAACCAATTCTTATCCACGCAATTCCTTTAAACTTAACAGGTGTGTTCCCTGCCGAATCAATAACAAACAAAACGATACGTTTTTCTTTCAGCGTAATTTCATGAATAACAAAATCAATGCGAGGCGAAAGTTGAGTGGCTATCCAGTTTTCTATTTCTTGGTTTCCAATTTTGTCCAGTTTCGGTTGGTAGCTTGTACCAACAATAGCGTGAGTAACATCATCTATGCCGAAAGCCAAATATGCTTTTGACTGTCCCATGTATGCTGCTCCATTAGCCAATGCCGAAATATACTCGCCAATTGTTTCCGGATTGTAGTTATTGACTTTTACTTCAACCCACTCGCTCTCTTTTGGAGAGGCTTGAATGTCGGCAATAATAGTTTTTAATTCTCTTTCAATCATACAGTTATCCGTTTAGGCAAATGCAAAAGTACTTATTTTTCTTCAAAATTATCATTATAGATCTATTGGCTAAACGCATATCGAAAAGTGCAATTGCACGGATTTTTAGCATTCACCGGCTCATGACTTCCTCTTCCTATCGTCCTTATATTTCTTCTTAAAATCCCTGGGGCGATCACTTTTCTGGCTACGCTCAATTTTCTGCTTGCGGTCATCAGAAGGTGAAGGTTGTGCCAGTTCC
>JAITXK010000167.1 GCA_031284765.1 Candidatus Symbiothrix sp. | reverse complement strand
AGAAACATTTTCCAAAAATATCTCTAACTTTGGGCTTTGGAAAATACACATTATTATAATTTAAGAATATGAATCGCAGAAAGTTTTTAGGTTTTTCCGTTTTGGCAACGGCAGGCGCTATTGTAAATCCGTCCACCGCCTTTGCATCTGTTCAAAGAACAAAAGAAAAAGAGTTTATCCCGACTCGCGTTTTGGGTAAAACAGGTTTGACAATTCCTATTTTAAGCATGGGAGTGATGCGTGCGGATAATCCGTCCGTTGTTCGTGCGGCCTACAACGCAGGATTGACATTTTTCGATACGGCTCACGGCTATCAAAACGGCAAAAATGAAGAAATGTTGGGCGCTTTTTTCAAAGACAAAGACCGGAACTCTTTTTTCATCGCCACCAAAGGGAAGGCGAATCCCGATTCCGAGCATTTCGAAACCGAATACGAGGAATTGTTGAACACCAGTCTCCGCCGTCTGCAAATGGATTATGTAGATATTTTTTATGCTCACGCAATAGATAATATAGAACAGGTCAATCATCCCAAATTGACGACTCTGTTGAAGAAATTCAAAGAAGAAGGAAAAATCAAGCACATTGGTTTTTCTACTCATGCCAACAAACCCGAACAAATCGATGCCGCCATCGAAGCCGGTATTTACGAAGTGATTTTAATCAGTTACAATTTCAAATTAAATATTTTGCCGGAATTGGACCAAGCCATTCAACGTGGTGTGGATGCGGGAATCGGATTTGTGGCCATGAAAACCATGGTCGGCGGTACGACCGATGCCGAAGGAAAGCAAAAAATTGACGGCGCCGCTTGCCTGCGTTGGGCATGGAAAAATCCGAATATCACGACAGCCATTCCGGGATTTACCGGTTTCGATTTGTTGGACAATTGTTTGGAAGCTGCCTATTTCCCTCAATTGAACGATAAGGATAAACTATATTTGGCCGGCTTGCAGGAAAATGAAATGCTGTATTGTCAAAATTGCGAAAAATGTGTGGATGACTGTCAAAAACATTTAACGGTCATTCCTTCTATCATGCGGGCTTACATGTATAACTACGGGTACAGGCAACCTTCATTATCGAAAGAAACTTTGGCGGAATTGCAGTTGACCGGCAGCGAATGTTCCGATTGTAAGGCTTGTACCGTCCGTTGTCCTTCCGGATTCAATGTGGCAGAAAAGATAGCTTCCATCAGTCCTATTATTCATGTCCCTGATGCTTATTTAGTTTAATATGAAACAATTACTAATCTACTCGCTGATTTGCGGATGTGGATTCTTGTCGCAATCGTTACCGGCACAAACGCCCGAAGAATTGTATAACAGCCTGCCCGTTATCGAACATTGGGTATTGTCGCCCGACAAAGAAGTTTTCCATCGCGAAAATCTCTACGAACGCATCAACGGTGCCGCTCCCCTGTTTTTGGAAAACAATTTTCAGGAAATGACCACTACGGAATATACTCGAGGCGACGATTATATTACCATTCAGGCCTACCGCCATGCCACGCCCGAAGATGCTTTCGGCATGTATGCTTCCGAACGTTCTTCGGATATGACATTTTATGAAGGTATAGGCGGAGAAGCGCAAGGCGATGGCTACGGCTTGTTTTTCTTTGCCGGTTCGATGTATGTCAAAATGACGGCGAGCGACGAAACAGAAGACATGAAGCAGATCCTGTTGAACATCGCACAAAGTTTCTCTGAAAAAATCGATGCCGAAGCGGCTTATCCGAAGTTATTCGCTTCGTTTCCGACCGAAGGTTTGATTCCGCATACACAAACTTACATCAGCAAAAATTATATCGGACACGAGTTCTTAAATCCTGCTTATACAGCCAATTACAATTATCAAGGAAGAAAAATTCAATTGTTTATCATTGCCGGTAAAACGGCAGAAAATACTTCTCGGATTCTTTTGGAATATTTCACTTTTACGAAACAGAAAAAGGAAGAACTTTCCGAAGGAAAATTGTTGATTGAAGACCGCTACAATGGCAATATTCCGGCAGTTTGGAAAGGACAATATATTATCGGAGCGTTTGATGAGAACGGGGAGGATTTTGCGGAAGATATTTATTCGGTTTTGCAGGAGGTATCTCTGATTAAACCGGCAGCAGCGCCTGTCAAAATGTAAAAAATAATGAATCCAATGGACGAATTATTTCCTTTAGTGGATGAATCGGGACAAGTAATTGGCAAAGCCACCCGCAGTCAATGCCACAGTGGAAGCAAAATCTTGCATCCCGTCATTCATTTGCATATCTTTAATTCAAAAGGTGAATTGCTCCTGCAAAAACGTTCGACAACCAAAGATATTCAGCCCGGGAAGTGGGATACCTCCGTCGGCGGACATGTCGATTTCGGCGAAAATATCGAAACGGCCTTGAGGCGGGAAGTCCGTGAAGAATTGGGAATCAACGACTTTGTTCCCGAATTTTTACGTTCCTACGTCTTTGAATCGGAAATCGAAAAAGAATTGGTGTATTCCTATAAAACGGTGTACGAAGGGCCTGTTGCTTTCGATACAACCGAAATTGATGCCATACGGTTTTGGTCGATAAACGACATCGAACAAAACCTTCAGCAATCGGTATTCACGCCAAATTTTGAAGACGAGTTTCTTTTTCTCATGTTTGCATCGTAATGCTGGTAGCAGAAAGGATGAATATACAATAATAAAAAAACTCTATTATGAATTAAGGTATCTTAGCCTGTCCATAATAGAGTTTTCAACGCAGTATTTTCCTTTAGAATGTTACGCCTAATTTAAGGCTTAATGCACCTGAATTTACTCTATCGGTATAACTATAATAATCATAACGACTATAATAACCATAAGCGAATGTCACCTTTTGTACCTCATAACCAATTCCAATTATAAATGCTGATTTGCCGGGTCCCTTAAAACTCATCCCAAAAGTAGGATTCAGAAGAGGGCCTCCCTCTTTACCTAAGGAATAGCCGGCATCCAACGCAAAGTATGGCGACACATCGTTATCGGTAAAGTTAACACGAAAATCAGCAAAAATAGGAACAAATAGCACCTCATCATCAAAATAATAACGGAGTCCTAATCCCAATCCTATTGAAAAATACGGATTGATTTGAACTCCATTGATGAAATTCCAATTCACGCGGTTAAATCCGTACTTGCCAACACCGGCGCTGTACCCCATATCAAGAACTCCTTTATAACCGGAGTTTGGAGAGGATTGATAAGCTATTCTTCTTTGTTCGACCACCTCCTTGGTCATTTTTTCTATTTCGTCTATTTTATACACAAACACATTTCTATCTACGGTTTCTATTTTAAGCGATTGATTGGGAATTTGTTCAATAATAATTCCCCGGATAATACTGCCGTTTTTTAGATAGACAACGTCTTGATAGTTGTTTTGTGCAAAACAAAAGGGCGCAATACATGCGAATAAAATGGATATAAAAAGTATTTTCATTTTAGTTTTTTTAATTGTTATTTATTACTATTTTTTGCCCTTAATGCGATACACACATAAAAAAAGCGCGGACAAAACTCTGAATTATCTGTTTTCGAGGTCTTCAACTACCTAAACAACCAAATATGAGTAAAGCCCACGCCGAAGCGTGAACGTTTTCACTTTACTCTTGGTTGTTTCTGAAATTGTTGAAGTTTCGAAAACAAGATGTGAGCTATAACGCTTTTTCCAATATGTCTTAAAATGTGTGTATTACCACTTTTCTTACTTCATAGGCAAAGAGAGTTTATTGTTTTTCCACTTGAATCCATACTTTGAACTCGTCTAAATCCAATTCTGTGCCGTCTGTTACGTCCGCCAAAAGGATTTCGTTGGCCAATACCTGCTTGGCAATATAGGATTGATAATCCTTTACGGCAGGATTGATTTGTTCATCCGGTTGAAGTGTCACGCGGATTCTGTCCGTAATTTCGTAACCCTTCGCTTTGCGGATGTTTTGGATGCGGTTTACCAATTCGCGGGCAATGCCTTCCTTCTTCAGGTCTTCGGTAACGGTGATGTCAAGGGCGACCGTCAGCTTGCCTTCGTTGGCAACTAACCAGCCCGGAATGTCTTCCGAAATGATTTCGACATCGTCGGTGGTGATTTCGGCAGTTTGTCCGGCCACGGGAATAGACAGGCGGCTGTTCTGCTCCAATTCAACAATCGCTGCCTGCGGGAGATGGGCGATGGCCGCCGCCAAATCCTTCATGATTTTGCCGTAACGAGGCCCCAATTTCTTGAAATCGGGCTTGATTCTTTTGACTAAAACACCGGCCGCATTGTCCACGTAAGTGATGGTTTTGACATTTACTTCGTTCAATATCAATGCTTGTACGGCTTGCATGGCTTCTTGTTGATGAGCATCCATGACGGGCACCATGATCGACGCCAGCGGTTGACGCACTTTGATATTGACTTTCCGGCGCAAAGCCAAGACCAAGGAAGATATATCTTGCGCAATTTGCATGCGTTCCTCCAAATCTTTGTCGATGAGGGATTCGTCGGCAACGGGGAAATCGGAAAGATGCACAGAGACCTCCCGACCGCGACGTAGGCTGGAGCCTGCGCCGAACGTTAAATCTGCATCGAACGTTAAGTCTAAATAGAGCTTGTCGGCATAAAACGGCGCGATTGGCGCCATCAGTTGCGCAACGGTTTTTAAACAGGTATAAAGTGTTTGATAGGCCGAAAGTTTATCCGCACTCATCCCACCGCCCCAGAAGCGTTTGCGGTTGAGGCGAACATACCAGTTACTCAAATTGTCATTGACAAAATCATTGATGGCACGGCCTGCACGGGTGGGTTCGTAAGCGGCGTATTGCTCATCGACTTCCTTAATCAAGGAATTCAACAGCGACAGAATCCACCGGTCGATTTCGGGACGTTCCGTCGGCGGGATGTTGCCGGCATTACAATCGAATTGGTCAACATTGGCATACAACGCAAAGAACGAATAGGTGTTATATAAGGTGCCGAAAAATTTGCGGCGGGCTTCTTCTATGCCGTCAGTATCGAATTTCAGGTTATCCCACGGGGAGGCGTTGGTAATCATGTACCAGCGCAAGGGGTCGGAGCCGAAGGTGTCGATGATGGAAAACGGGTCAACGGCATTGCCCAAACGTTTGGACATTTTGTTACCGTTTTTATCCAGCACCAAACCATTGGATACTACATTTTTATATGCCACACAACCAAATACCATAGTAGCGATGGCATGCAAAGTAAAAAACCAACCACGGGTTTGGTCAACTCCTTCAGCGATGAAGTCAGCAGGAAAAAAGTGTGTGGCCCCTCCTAAATCCTCCCCCAAGGGGAGGACTTTGGCGGCAGTGTCATAGAACGGCATTTGTGCCAATTTCAAATAAATTTTATCCAACACTTCTTCGATATTAGCAATCACTTCCTCGTTGGTAAATCGAATAACCGTATATCCTGATTGGTTCAATGCGTTCGTACGCCAAACATCTGCCTCTTGCATTTCTTCTGTAAAGTGATACCCTCCATCAATTTCAACAACCAAATGTTTGGATAAACAAGCAAAATCGACAATAAATTCATCAATCGGGTGTTGCCTTCTGAATTTATATCCTGACAATTTCTTTCCACGCAAAGCTTGCCATAATATTTGTTCCGACTGAGTAAGATTTTGTCTGTTTGCTTGAACAAATTCTTTCAACAAATTGTATGAAGAAGGTTTTGCCGTTAAAAACGACGGAGCGTTGTTGCCCACTCCCCCTCCTTGGGAGGGGGCCGGGGGGAGGCCGAACTGTGCGAAAGGCATCGCCCCCGAATCAAACCAAACATCAATTAAATCACTCTCACGCTTCATCGGTTGTCCGGAATCGGAAACAAGGATGATATTGTCCACGTAGGGACGATGCAAATCAATGTTTTCAATTGCATAATTCTCTTGGGTATTTTCTTTCATCACACCCGCTGCGACAGCCTTGTTGATTTCGTCGATTAATTCGGCCACCGAACCGATACATTTTTCTTCCGCACCGTCCTCCGTGCGCCAGATGGGCAGCGGCGTTCCCCAGTAGCGCGAACGGGACAGATTCCAGTCCTGCAAGTTTTCGAGCCACTTGCCGAAACGTCCCGAGCCGGTTGACTGCGGTTTCCAGTTGATGGTATTATTGAGCGCAATCATTTCGTCCTTCACGGCGGTTGTCCGGATAAACCAGCTATCCAATGGATAATACAATATCGGTTTATCGGTGCGCCAACAATGTGGATAATTGTGGGTATGTTTTTCGATTTTGAAGACGCGGTTTTGCTGCTTCAACATGACACAAATATCAATATCCAAAGAGGCCTCGGGGATTCCTCCCCCTTGGGGGGAGTTAGAGGGGGCCGGGCTGTACGCATTTTTCACAAAGCGGCCGGCATATTCGGAATACAAGGAGAGATTGACCGATGTCTTGACAAATTGCTCGTTCAAATCCTCCAACAGAAAGAGTTTGCCGGTCAGGTCAACCATCGGGCGGCTATTACCGTCTTTGTCGGTCATCATTAAAGGAGGAACACCGTTTGCTTTCGCCACGCGGTCGTCATCCGCACCGAAAGTTGGAGCGATGTGTACGATGCCCGTACCGTCTTCGGTGGTTACGAAATCGCCGGTAATCACGCGGAAGGCTCCCCCTTGGGGGGCTACCCAAGGAATCAACTGTTCATATTCCAGCCCCGCCAATTTGTCGCCCTTCCACGAGGCGACTATTTTATAAGGAATCAATTTGTCGCCCTGCTTGTAATCTTCTAAAGCGATTTCCGACGCCTTTTCGTTGAAATGTGCATGCACCAAAGCCTTGGCCACGACGGCCGTAAGCGGCTGCCCGGTATAAGGATTGTAGGATTGAACGGCCACATACTCGATATTCGGGCCTACGCAAAGCGCTGTATTGGATGGCAAGGTCCAGGGAGTGGTCGTCCAAGCGAGAAAAAAGGCTTCACCGAAAGCGGACATTTCCGGCAGGGGATTCACGATTTTGAATTGTGCCGTACAAGTCGTGTCCTTCACATCGCGATAGCAGCCGGGTTGGTTCAACTCATGCGTACTCAAGCCGGTTCCCGCGGCAGGAGAATAGGGCTGAATGGTATAGCCCTTATAAAGCAAGCCTTTGTTGTACAATTCTTTGAGCAGCCACCAAAGCGTTTCAATATACCGGTTGTCGTAAGTGATATACGGGTTTTCCATGTCCACCCAATAGCCCATCTTTTGGGTTAAATCTTCCCATTCTTTGGTAAATTTCATGACCTCTTTGCGGCAGGCGGCGTTGTAGTCTTCGACCGAAATCTTTTTCCCGATATCTTCCTTGGTAATGCCCAATGCTTTTTCGACGCCCAATTCAACCGGCAGGCCGTGCGTGTCCCAACCGGCTTTACGTTTCACCAGAAAGCCTTTCATCGTTTTGTAGCGGCAGAAAATATCCTTGATGCTGCGGGCAATCACGTGATGAATTCCGGGCATTCCGTTTGCCGAAGGCGGGCCTTCATAAAAAACGAATGCGGGCGCACCGTTGCGGATTTCCATACTTTTATGAAACACATCGTTTTCTTTCCATCGATTCAGGATTTCCCGATTGATTTCCGACAAGTCCAATTTATTGTATTCAGCAAATTTCCTACTCATACTTTA
>JAITXK010000007.1 GCA_031284765.1 Candidatus Symbiothrix sp. | reverse complement strand
TTTCGTTAATCCATTCAATAAACTTCGCTAATTCTTCGCCGATTTCAATTAACTCATTTTTTGCAGTCGGTCTTCCTGAGGCATCATAACCAATATCTTCGGCAATAGCCATAAATATCGGATAATTGTCTAATGCGGTTTGTTTAGCAGTAAAATATTGTTCAGTCAAATCTTCTTTTAGCAAATTTACTTTTTCGGTAAATTCCTGTTGCGCTGTGATTTTGTCGTCTTTAACAATTTCCGCAATTTCCTTTTTATTTGCGTTCGGATTTTGCAGTTTGGCTGCTTTTTCCAATGCTTTAATTGTCTCGTTTTTTTCTTTCTCCCATTTTTCAACGGTAGCAATATATTGATTATCCGTTTTTATTTTATCTTTCAATGTCAATTTTTTGACGGAAATTTTTTCGGAATTTTTTGCTGTGTGTTTCCGCAGAAAAAGGACGGAACTTTTTACGCCTGCACCCGTTGCAGCAAAAGCCGTTTGAGGCATAGACACAACGGCAACTATGCGATACATTTCCTCAATATTGTCGCGCACATATTGCAAACTGCTATTTGTCAAAATCCCATCGGGGATTACGATTGCCAAATAGCCGTGTTCCGTAAGGAATTTATGGCATTGTTCAATGAAAAGAACTTCGGTGCTTTGGCTGTCACGAGTGCTTACATTTATTGCTTTAAGAGCAAGCCAATCCTCTTCTTTTTTGCCTAAATTATATTGGTGTAAATACGCTTTTTCGGTAAGTTTGACAGAACTTCCAAAAGGTGGATTGGTAATAATGAAATCGAAAGAATTGTATTTAAAACCATTATTACCAGACTCTTTCTGTAGTTCTTCATCGCTCAAAAGCCCATCGTAAGAAATAACATTGGTATGACCATCGTCGTGGATAATCATATTCATTTTTGCTGTGCGAGCAATTTGTTTGCTAATTTCAATGCCAAACAGATTTTTTTCTGCAAAATCGTGCCAATATACAAAATGATTTTTTTCTTCTTTTATCGGGTCGTAAAAATTGCTTGCCTGTTGCCGTACTTTATCAAGTGCATACAGTAAAAATCCGCCGCTGCCGCAACTTGTATCAAGCACTTTGGAATCGTGTTTTATTGGCAAACTATCAACAATAAATTTCACAATGACGCGAGGCGTGAAATATTGCCCGAAATCACCACGAAAATAACTGCCCATAAAAGTTTCAAACGCTTTCCCTTTGCTGTCAAGGTCGGTACTGCTTAAATTTATTCGTTGCAGATATTTTACAATGGTTTGCACTTCGGCAGGCGATAAGGAAATTTCGTCTTTGAAAACTTCGGAGTCGCGCTTTTGCCCTTCTTTGTAAAGCGCTTTTACTCTTTTCAATAAATCAGTAGCATCTTCATCTCTGAAAATCTGAAAATCGTAGGGGGCGCCGACTTTTCGTGGGTGTTTTTCGTCCCAAATCTTGCAAAAAATAAGTTTGTCCAATTCATCGAATGCTTCGCTCGGATTGCGTTGTCCGCCACCCCAAAGCGCTTGGTGCGCCTGCATAAAAATTTTTACCAACTCGCTTTCGCTCACAATTTCCAACTCGAAAAACTTTTGTCCATAATGTTCTTCCGGCTCATTAACAGCATTTGTTGATTGAGAAATTCCACCTTTTACATATTTATAAGGTGCAAGTTTGCTAACTCCATATTGTGGAATATCGGGTATTTCAATTCGGCTTACGGGTTTTTCTTGTACAACCTCGTAATATTGATTTTTAAGTTTTGAAGTAACCCAAACATATTTTGCGTGGATATTTCCACTGTTTGCATAACTGTATGCCTGTTCAACAGCTCTTTCAAATTCTTGGTCGCTGATTTCTTCTTTTTTACATTCAACAACTATCAATGGGCTTTCACATTTATCATCGTCATACACAATAATATCTGCTTCTTTGGTTCCCGAACCCATTTGCACCGGCACAAACTGACGAATGCAATTTACAGGATAGTTGTAAGTCAAAATCAAGGTTAGGAAAACTTCCGCTTGCACCTTTTCTTCAGGATTATTGTAATTCCGTTTTTTGTTTTGGTGAAGATAAGTAATTATTTTACGTTCATCGTCAAATGATATTAACCCTTTTTGTATGCCGCGTTCAATCAGTGTCATAAATTTTCAATTATAATTTCTGCAAAATTACTAAAAATTGTGGAGTGTTCACTTTTTATTAAAGGAGTTGTTTTAATGTTTCCGAATCAGGCAATATACCGCGGTATTGTTCGGGAAGTTCGGATGATAAATTGTAAGTAGCCACGCCCATAGGTTTAGACATGTCGCGAAAAGCGTATTCTACTATGCCTTGTTTTTGTGATTTGCACAGAATAATACCTATAGAATGGCTTTCATGTGGTAAACGAACTAAATCATCAAGTGCCGAAAGATAGAAGTTCATCTTTCCAAGATATTCAGGCTTAAATTCACCACGTTTTAATTCTATGGCTACTAAACATTGTAATTGCCGATTGAAAAATAGCAGATCGATAAAATATTCTTGTTCTTCGATTATCATGCGATATTGATTACCAATAAACGAAAAATCTTTACCAAGCGACAAGATGAAGTTTTTAATATTGTTTACTATCGCGGTTTCCAACACTCTTTCGTCAGGTTCGTCATAGGGGGCTTCTATATTAATATAGTCCAACAAATATTCGTCTTTGAACGACAGCAAGGCTTTTTGTCTTAAATTTATGTCTGATATGGTGGCTTTGAAATTGTTAGGGAGCGTTCCTTGCTTGTGAAACAGGTCGGATTTTAAATGATATTGTAAAGACCGATAACTCCAAAATTCGGTTGCGCATTTTTGAATGTAGAAAAGGCGTTCATCTAATGTTTTTGTTTTAGCTAGTATCTCACAATGTTGCGAAAAACCAATAGATAAAAAGTATTTCCATTCCGCATTTTCTAAATCGTCAGACACTGCTTGGCGGTTTGCCAATAATAAATCTGTACAAATTTCGCCCGACAGCATTGGTCGAATTGCATATTCTTTATTTTCAGCAACTTTCAAATCGCCCGACAATGTCGGGCGATTTATATCCTCAATTTCGTTCGTTGCTAACGGACGATTTGAATTTGTAATTCCGCCCGTTATCAATGGGCGATTTGGAATGTTCTCATTCCACGTTTCGTAGAATTGCCTCATTCTCTTCATATTACTTGCCGAAAACCCGCGCAGCCCCGGCAATTCTTGCTGTAATTGTTGAGAAATAACCTCAATGGTGTTGGTTCCCCAAGTGCCCTCACGGCTATTTTCAGAAATAAATTTTCCAATACCATAGTAAAGTGAAAGCATTTCACGATTTGCCAGTGCAGCCGCACGATAACGACTTTGCAAAATGGCGCTTTTGATGGCTTTTATCGCCTGACTGTAATTTATAATTGATTGCTGTTCCATTTTATTGATAATAAGAGCAAAGATATTGATAATTTTTGATTTTTCACAAAAAGTAGTATCTTGGGATCAGTCCTGTGCCCCTTTTTTATGCGTCGATGTATTATTGCAAAATTTCATGTACATTTGCAGAAGAATTAAACAATATCATTTATTTATGGCAACCATAAAACCCTTCAAGGGAGTACGTCCTCCCAAACAGTATGTAATGGAAGTTGCTTCTCGTCCATACGACGTATTGAGTTCGGAAGAAGCGAGAGTGGAAGCGGGTGGCAACGAAAAGTCACTCTATCACATCATCAAACCGGAGATTGATTTCCCGGCAGGTAAAGATGAACACGATGCCGATGTGTATGAAAAAGCTGCTGAAAACTTCAAAAAATTTCAGGACAAAGGCTGGCTGGTGCAAGACGACAAGGAAAATTATTACATCTATGCTCAAACCATGAATGGCCGCACGCAATACGGCTTGGTTGTGGGTTCGTATGTCGCCGATTATTTAAATGGAGACATCAAAAAGCACGAACTAACCCGCAAGGACAAGGAGGAAGACCGCATGAAACATGTCCGCGTGAATAATGCCAATATCGAACCGGTTTTCTTTGCCTATCCCGAAAATCCGGCATTGGAAAGCATTGTGAACGAGACGGTAAAGCAAACACCCGAATACGATTTTGTTTCCTCCGACGGCATTGGCCATCATTTTTGGATTATTTCGGACGACACGGTGATCAACCAAATCACCGCTCTGTTTGCCCAAATGCCCGCTTTGTACATCGCAGACGGACACCATCGCTCGGCCGCTGCCGCTTTGGTCGGTGCCGAAAAAGCCAAACAAAATCCACATCACACCGGAAAGGAAGAATACAACTATTTCATGGCGGTATGTTTTCCCGAAAATCAACTGAAAATCATGGACTACAACCGCGTAGTCAAAGATTTGAACGGATTAACACCTGCCGGTTTCCTTCAGGCCTTAGCGGCCGATTTCACGATTGCGGACAAAGGTACGGAAATCTATCATCCCGAACGCCTGCACAATTTCGCATTGTATTTGGGCGGACATTGGTATTCCTTGGATGCCAAAACGGGAACATACGACGACAATGACCCTATCGGTGTATTGGACGTGACGATTTCATCCAATCTTATTTTAGATAAATTATTGGGCATGAAAGATCTGCGAACCGACAAACGGATTGATTTCGTCGGCGGCTTGCGCGGCTTGGGAGAACTGAAACGCCGCGTGGACAGCGGGGAAATGGCTGCCGCCCTGGCCTTGTATCCCGTTTCGATGAAGCAATTGATCGACATTGCCGATACCGGTAACATCATGCCGCCGAAAACCACTTGGTTTGAGCCGAAGTTGCGGTCGGGGCTGGTGATTCATCAATTGTCATAAGAGGTTTAATAAAAGAATGTGCGGTCATGTATTCACTTGCGGCGATGTTTCAGGTTTTTATAAATTCTTCCGCAACCGGGCAACCGGAATGTTCAACTGTTCCCGATACTTGGCCACTGTCCGTCGCGCAATATCATAGCCTTTTTTCTTCAAAACATCGGTCAAAGCATCGTCGGTAAACGGTTGGGTTTTATCTTCATCATCGATCAAGGATTTCAGGTGAGACTTAATTTCTTTTGTGGAAATTTCTTCGCCTTCATCATTGGTCATTGATTCGGAAAAAAAGAATTTCAACGAAAAAATACCCCAATTGGTTTGTACATATTTGCTGTTGTTTACGCGGGAAATTGTGGAAATATCGTAACCGCTTCGTTCGGCTATATCTTTCAAAATCATCGGTTTAATATCGGATTCATCGCCATTGAGAAAGAAATCGCGTTGAAGGTCGATAATGGCGAGCATCGTATTGCGTAAGGTCGTGTTGCGCTGTTTGATGGCATCAATAAACCATTGCGCCAAATCAATTTTTTGCTTGACAAAAGCATGCGCTTCTTTGATTTGCGAATTTTCTTTGTCATTATTGGTGTAATGATTCAACAAATCGCCATACTCTTTATTAATCCGCAATTCGGAAATATTCTGTTTCGGCATCGAAAAAATCAATTCCCCATTGATGGTTTCTACCACAAAATCGGGTGTGATTTGCGCCATTTTGGTATCTATATTGCTTTCCCACATATTACCCGGCTTTGGATTCAGGAGCGTAATTTCGCGAATGGAATTTTTCATTTCTTCTTCTGAAATATTCAAGTTTCGAATGATTTTATCGAATTGTTTTTTGGAAAAAAGTTCAAAATAATCTTCCAATATACGAATGGCAAACGTCCGTGAGAGCGTTTTTGCTTTTCGTCTCAATTGAATCAATAAACATTGTTGCAGATTGGCGGCTCCAATACCCGGAGGGTCTAATTGCTGAATCAAATGCAAGATTTCCTCTATTTCTTCTGCCGAAACGTTCAAACTGTATTGAAACGCCAAATCATCGGATAAGGCCTCGGGTTCGCGGCGCATATAACCATCGTCATCTATGTTTCCGATAATGTATTCGCCGATTCTGAATTTTGCTTCCGAAAGATTTTTCAAACGCAATTGGTCGAACATATACTCCTGAAATGACTCGGACTCGGAATAAGGTATTTCATTGCGATGTTCTCCGGAATCGTATTTCTGTTGGAGTTTATAATCGGGAATATCATCTTCACTCAAATAGTCGCCCAAGGAATAATCTTCGTTGCTGCCTTCTTCTGTCGAAGCGTATTCATCGGACGAAAGCTCACTGTCGGTTTCGGAAGCCACATCGGGCAATTCTTCCAAGGCCGGATTTTCTTCCAATTCCTGAGTAATCCGGTTTTCAATTTCAAGAGAACTCAATTCCAGCAACTTAACTTGCTGAATTTGCAGTGGAGATAATTTTTGTTGTTGCTTTTGCGTTAGTTGTTGGCGAATCATCTTTTTTTTTCCGTCAAATTTAACTGCAAATATAATCTATTGTCTTCGATTTGGCAAACTTTATCTTCCTAATTCCTGTTGACGTTATTTAACATGAAATAAACCGGGAAAACTTTTTTTGTTCCAAAAGTTTTCATTTACTTTGCACCGTTTTTTATAAGGCATAAAAAGATAGGCATTCAATTTAGTATGGATTTAAGAGAACGAATTATTTCGGAGTCAACAACTCTTTTTTTCAAAAACGGAATACGAAGTATGACGATGTCGAATATTGCCACAGAATTAGGCATATCCAAACGTACATTATATGAAGTATTTCGCGACAAAGAAGAATTACTCTACGAGTGTATCTCTTCCCACATGAAAAAAAACGAGCGGGAAATAGCTGCACGGCACCAGAAAGAGAATGTGATTGATACCTTGATGTATATCTACACGAAACAGTTGCGCAGTGCCACAGAAGTTAATTCGTCGGTTTATCACGACCTGAAAAAGTACCACGCTACGATTTTTGAGAAGATAGAAGCCCGGCAACAGGAAGCGTATGAGGGCTTTGCTCCTTTCCTTATCAAAGGTATAGAGCAGGGCTTGATACGAAAAGAAATCCATGTTGAAATCCTGGTTTGGCTGCTCAAGGTGCAGTTTAAGGCACTGATGGACAACGAATATGTTCCAATTGATACGTTTTCTGCCGATGAATTTATTCAGGCCATTATCCTGAACTTTATCCGGGGAATCGCCACGGCAACCGGCAATGAACGAGTGGACCAATTAATTGAAAAAACAAAAAAATGAAATTTTAAAATAAAACCGGTAGTCAATCGTCTTAAACTTAAAAGAAAAATAACAAATTAATAGGTATAAAATTATATGAAAGTACACGTAGGCAAAAAGTTTAGTATGGCAGCAATCGCAATTTTAAGCCCTTGGCTGATGAATGCTCAAAACACTTCCGCTCCTTTGGAAGTGACTTTGGACCGGGCGATTGAGATTGCTTTAAGTGAAAATCCTTCAGTCAAGATTGCCGACTTGGAGGTGCAGAAGAAAAAGTATGCGAAACAATCGGCGCAATC
>JAITXK010000084.1 GCA_031284765.1 Candidatus Symbiothrix sp. | reverse complement strand
AAATTATTAGATTTACGCAAGCAAAAAGGCTTATCACAAGAAGAGCTTGCTTTTGATTTGAAAGTATCCCAATCTTCTATATCAAACTATGAAGCAGGATTTACTGTCCCTGATTTGGAAATTTTAAAAAGAATAGCGGAGTACTTTCATGTTCCGGTGCAGAATTTAATTTCTGATGACCAATACACTTTTTTCAATTACGAAAACACAGGCGGAAATAACGGGTATGTCAATGTGTTTTTATCTGAACAAGTTGTTGAACAGTATGAAAAACGCATCAAAGAAAAAGATGAAACGATAGCATTTTTGAAAAATTTGCTGGAAAACAGGTGAATTTTCGCTACAAACCGATGACCGTTGAGCGCCCCGAAAGCCAAACATTCAAGCTATCCAACAAAACAGGCGAATCTTTTCTTACTGCCCAAGCCTGCAATTGCGTAAAACTAATGTCGGTTTGAATATCTATATTCGGGAAGGATTGGATGTTTTTTTGTGCAATTTCCTTGTCCACTACCGCATAATCAATTTCTTGATAAGCAACCATATACAGCAGTTGTTCCTGTGCATATTCCGTCGTTTCCTTGATATAAATCGGCGCGGCAATTTCTTCCGACAGATTATGCAAACGCAACAGATTCGGTGAATTTTTTGGCACATAAAGCGTTTTTCCAGCCAAGTCCATTTGGTTGCGAATCAGGGGCGTGGTATCGTTTGCGTTGAGTAACCGTTGTACCAACACCTGTTTATTTTGGGTTATTGGAACGGTAAACGCTACTTCTTTCTTGATTTCGGTGGTAACCGGGATATTCATCGCGATTACATCGTAAACGTTCTGCTGTAATTTTTGAATGCTCGTTTCCAGATTGTTTTCTAACGAAAGATGGACTTTCAGTCCCGAACGTTGTTCGATGTAACGACAAAGCTTGTATTGCAAACCGGCAATCGAATCGCCTGAAACGTAATAACCGATTGAATTGTACTCGGTTACAATATTTAAAACGCCTTGGTCCTGAATTTCGGAATAATCACGCACCGGAAGCGGTTTATCATGGAAATATACAAAAATAATGGTTGCGAAGAGAATCATGATTCCCCCCGCAACCAGGCGTTTTTTGGTAGTTAGATTCATTTCTTTTGTATATAATCGACAATCCATTGGCCTACTTCGGAGGTTTTGTAGGCTTTTCCCGATTCGGCAATGTCTTCCGTAATCACTTTGGCGGCCATGGAGGCATCTACCGCTTCGCGAATCAATTGACCTTCGGCCTGCAAGTTGAATGCGTATTCGAACATCAATGCGGCCGAGAGAATGGTTGCCAAGGGATTGGCAATGTCTTTGCCTGCCGCCTGCGGATAGGAACCGTGAATCGGCTCAAACACCGAGGTGTGGATGCCGATGGAAGCCGATGGCAACATGCCCAAAGAGCCGGTGATAACCGAGGCTTCGTCGGTGAGGATATCGCCGAACATATTTTCCGTCACCATCACGTCGAAACGTTTCGGCCATTGAATGATTTGCATGGCTGCATTGTCCACAAACATGTATTCGGTAGTTACTTCGGGGTATTCTTTTTCCAATTGTTGCGCCACCTGACGCCATAAGCGGGAGGTACACAGGACATTGGCTTTGTCCACAACCGTCACTTTTTTATTGCGTTTCAATGCGTAGGAATAGGCTAAACGAATGATGCGCTCGATTTCTTCAACGGTATAAACACAGGTGTCATACGCCGTTGTGCCGTCTTCGCTACGGCCTTGCGGACGACCGAAATAGATGCCGCCCGTCAATTCGCGGATACACATAAAATCGGCGCCTTCCACCAAATCGGCACGCAAAGGCGATTGGTGTATCAACGACGGAAAAGTCGTCACCGGACGGATATTGGCATACAAACCCAACTTTTTGCGCATCGCCAACAAACCCTGTTCGGGACGTACTTTGGCCGAAGGGTCATTGTCGTACTTCGGCGAACCGATGGCGCCGAACAGCACGGCATCCGAATCCATACACAAGGCATGGGTGGCTTCAGGATAAGGGTCACCGACAGCATCAATGGCGCATGCGCCTACTATCGCTGCCTGATGACTCAATTTGTGACCAAACTTCTTGGCAATGGCTTTGGTGACGTTCAAAGCCTGAGCTACAATTTCCGGCCCAATTCCATCGCCGGCTAAGACTGCTATTTTCAGTTTCATTCTCTATTGTATTTAATGTATTGCGGTATTTTCGGTTGATAGGAGTCGTTGTCCCACAGGGTGCTGGTAATCATCAAGTCGGCACTGTAGCGGTTGCAAGCGATCGGAACATTGTGTATCCGGCATTGGCGGAGCAACATCTGGATGTCGGCTTCGTGCGGCTGCGGGTTCAGGTCGTCGATCAGGAAGATTGCCAGGTTGACTTCGTGGCGTACTACTTTGGCTGCTATCTCGGCGTCACCGCCCAGAGGGCCGGAGTTCACGCAAATAATTTCCGCCTCTACGCCTTTTTCTTCAAAGGCTTTCTGGATCAGACTTCCGGTTGTACCGGTGCAGATCAGGGTATGTTTGGCCAAGGTGTCGGCGTTAAAAACTGCCCACTCTACCATGTCGGCCTTTCGTTGATC
>JAITXK010000104.1 GCA_031284765.1 Candidatus Symbiothrix sp. | reverse complement strand
CCTGCTTTTGCCTTAAAAAAACGGCATAGTGAACTTTCCGTCATGTTGATTATTTCCGATAACTGTTTCAAATCTACCTCGTTTTTATAATTATTCATCAAATATTCATGTATTTGTGCAATCCGCTTATTTCCGGGCATAAACCGTTTTTTCATATATTCTTTGCTGGCTAAAGGTATCAAATGATTGCTTCTTCCGATTATATCCATAATCATATAAAAATGGAGCATCCGTTCAATGCCTTTCATATAAGGCATCTGGAGCATCAGTTTGCTGATTTCGTTCAGGGTTTCACCGGTAATTTGCAATCCCCTTTCGGACAAGTCCAAGGCTTTGGCAACATTCTTAAACTCCGGTAAAGCAAGTAGTTGTGTATGCAGAATATCGGAGGTAAACTGAAGGAAAACGCTTTCGAGTGTTCGTTTGGAATTTGGCTGTTCTTTGTCGGCAATCCATGTGTGCGGCAATCTTTTCCCGATAAAAACCAAGTCACCCGGATGGAAATTCTCAATGGAATCGGCAACAATACGTTTCCCCGAACCTTCTGTTATAAAACTTATTTCATAATTACTATGATAATGCCATCGGCTCTCTTCTAAGTTGTCTTGAAAAACTCCTATAAAGAAAGATTCGTCTTCGCATAATACTATTTTCTCAAATACAGCTAACATAGTGATGATTTTTATGCCAATGTACAAAAAAAATCAATATAGCATCAATAATGGGAAAAATTGATGTAGACTTAAATTAGGATAATTCCGATATTTGTAAATATTAATAATACATGTTACCATGAAATACAAAAATCTAGTTATTAATACCCCCGAAGAGCTATTGTTCGGCAATGCGCCTAAACCGGTAAAATCCCGTCGCGGGTTAGAAATAGGGGGTGGTAAGGTCTATCCTGAACTGAATTTCACGTTGCCAACCATGACAATCGACGAAAGTACTCTGCCGGAAGTTTATCGTCATTATCGCGAAATAGCGGAAGATGCTCTCGCCCGCGCCGTGGATTTAGATTCCAATGGCGTTGTATTAGAGTTCGAAACTTTGCTTGAAATGACGCGAAAGCCGAAAATAGGCATCGAAATCGTGAAAATCATGAATGAGGTCTGTGAAAACTATTATCAAAAGTACGGACTAATTTCGGAAATACGCCTAACTCCCAACGATTTGCGCGAATTTGAACGGCCTGCTCTTCAACGGACAACAAAACTGTTAGACCCGATGATGGAACTTTTCGAAAAGGGCGCACTTGCCGGAGGCGATTTGCTATCTATCGAAAGTACCGGAGGCAAGGAAGTTTCCGACAGCGCGCTGATGATGTGCGACATACAAACGATTGTTTTTGCACTTGCCGTATTAGGCGTGAGGGATATGCGATTCCTCTGGCGTAAGATTGTAGCTCTCGCTCATCAACACGGGAAAATTGCAGCTGGCGACACGGCTTGCGGCTTTGCCAATACCGCTATGGTTTTAGCGGAGAAAAAATACATTTCTCGTGTTTTTGCCGCTTTGGTACGGGTAATTTCCGCCGTTCGTTCGATTGTTGCTGTGGAAGAAGGCGCTGTCGGTCCCGACAAGGACTGCGGTTACGAAGGCGTATTCCTGAAAGCGATTACCGGGATTCCCATCTCAATGGAAGGGAAAACGTCTGCTTGTGCACATTTCAGCCCGATAGGCAATATATCTTCAGCTTGTGCTGACTTATGGAGTAACGAATCGGTACAAAACATCAAACTCCTTTCGGGTATGGCTCCAACTGTTTACTTAGAACAGTTGGAATATGATGTTCGCTTGATGAATACCGCCCTTAAAGAGGGTACTGTTCCGGCACATGTACTGCAAAAACTCATGGTTGATTCGGACATTTACACCGACCCACAAGCTTTGATACTTGCACCAGAGAATGTAATCCGCATATCGAAATCCTTGGTAAAGGCAGATTCGTATGTAGCCAATGCACGCGACGGTGCGCTTACTGCCTTGGATATAATCGAGGAAACGCTCCAAAGCGGACAAATGACTCTTTCCGATATGGAGATTGTCTATCTTCCTACTTTGCGCGAAGCCTTAGCCGCCATCCCCGACAGTGAAAGCGACTTCATCGAAATGATGCTGCCGCAATTAGACCAAAGCAAGTTTATTCTCTCCGAATATGGACTTTAACATTTTCAGTATATGAATATAACATCAAAAGATCGCTTATTACGCTCATTAAATCATCAGGAAAGCGACCGTATTTCCATAGACTTCGGTTCTACTTCGGTCACAGGCATTCATTGCAGGATAGTAGAAGAACTGCGCCGTTACTACGGATTGGAAAAACGTCCGGTACGGATTATCGAACCATTCCAAATGTTGGGCGAGGTGGATGAAGAATTGCAGAAAATTATGAGCGTGGATACCGCCGGCGTTTTCGGTCGGTTAGACATGTTTTCTATTGACGAAACGCAATTGCATGAGCAAATTACCCCTTGGGGGCAGCATGTTTTAACGGCAAAAGAGATTGACCTCACACCGGATAAAGACGGAAATGTGTATATATATCCGGAGGGTGACCGCTCAATTGCGCCTTCGGCGGTTATGCCTGCGAACTGTTTTTTTATCAACGCCATCGAAAGAGGGACAGAAGTTAATGATGAGTGTCTTGCCGCCGCCGATAATCTAGAGGAATTTGGTCATATCTCAGAAGCCGATTTGGATTATTATGCGCAGGCTGTCGATCAGGCGGCTGCAACGGGAAAAGCGGTTGTCGCAGCCTTCGGAGGAACGGCGTTGGGCGATATAGCTTTTGTTCCGGGCATGGGGCTGAAACAACCCAAAGGCATACGCTCTGTTGCCGAATGGTATATGTCGACCATTATGCGACCGGACTATATTCAAGAAATATTTGAACGTCAGATTGATTTGGCTATCGAAAACTACCGGTTGCTGTGGGAGCGCTTAGGCGATAAAGTCGATGTTGTGTTCACTTGTGGAACGGACTTCGGAACGCAAAATTCGCAGTTCTGCTCCAACGAAACTTTCAGCGAACTGTGGTTGCCGTATTACAAACGGATGAACGACTGGATTCATCAGCATACTTCATGGAAAGTATTCAAACATTGCTGCGGTTCGATTGTTCCGATTATTCCCTTGATGATTGAAGCCGGATTTGATATTCTTAATCCGGTACAAATCAATGCGAAAGATATGGATCCACAAAGGCTGAAAAATGAGTTCGGACGCTACTTGACTTTCTGGGGCGGCGGCATTGATACACAACGGATATTGCCTTCGGCATCGCCGGC
>JAITXK010000175.1 GCA_031284765.1 Candidatus Symbiothrix sp. | reverse complement strand
TGAAAGTGCATTTTTAACAATTCAGCATTAGTACAAGCCCACACAAGAAAAGTATATTTGAAAGCAAAAATCATTCTGAAAAGAAACAAGGAAAAAAGCAACTTGATGGATAAAATGGGTAAGCCTTGCAGCATTAGTTATTGCAAGTGTTTAAGAACCCTCTATCGCCTCAATGAGGCAACGCCCCAATCTCCCGTTCCGCCGCCGCACTCAATTGACCCGCCTGCTTCTGCGCCTCCTCTTTCAATTTCTTCGCACCGGCTTCCGCGGCCTTCACCGCCGCTATTTTAGCCAATGGATTCGTGGTTTTATTGGCTTCATCAATCAGTTTTTTGCCTTGTTTGTCGGCTTCAGCGACTAATTTATCACCGGCATCTTTGGCTTTTTGACGGATGTTTTCGATTTGCTTGTCGATTTGTTCAGTGGCTTGTTCCGCCAATGAAGCTGTGGTTTTGCCATTGCCTAAAAGTGAACCGGCCACTTTTCCCAATACCTGTTCGGCTACGTCTTTGGTGTCGAGTACGATTTTCGGACTTTTAAATGTCCCGCCGATTTTTACCGTTACGTTTTTCAGGTAATTGTTCGTGAGTTGTTCCGCCAAATTGATTTTGGCTGTATAGTTGATGGACTGGTCTAAGCCGGTACTGCCTTCCAAATTCATGGAACCCGAACCGAAGTGGATGGCAAAAGGCTTGGTAGTTACCCGCCCGTCGGTAATGCTGAATGGCAGTTTCAAATCTTTTATTTTCAATGTTTTGAACGAATCGTTTTTCAAAGCGGATGCCAATGCGTTCAAGGTGCTGACATTGCTGACTTCCACATTGTTGGACTGCAACAAACCGCTGGCTTTCAATGAACTGAAGTCGGGCATGAAATCCGAACCCAGCGTAGAGTTTAATTGGAAATTCGTAGAGAAATTGCCCGCCATGCTTTCAAATATCGGCGCCAGTTTCTGAATCGTCAGGAAGGTGGAGTAGGTCTGCGCAAAAGAGGCCTCTTGGATATCCAACGACAACGCAACATCGGGCTTTTGAGCATTCTTGCCGGTATCGTAATATCCATTGACATTGAGTTTGCCGCCCAAGGCATTCATTGACAGATTGCTCATGTCGGCCTTGCCGTCTTTGATATTGATTTGTCCCGAAACGTTGGTCATGTTTAGCTTGTCGAATACGATTTGTTTAAACGTTCCGGTCAAAGCGAAATCCAGATTTCTGGGAATTTCAATCACTCCGATGCTGGTGGTATCGGTGTCCGGAGCGGCGTCTTCCGCCATAAAATCATTCAGATTCAGGTAATTGGAATGAACGGCCAATTTACCTTTCAATGTTTTATCGTTCAGAAAATAAGGAATGAAGTTTTCCAGCTTTCCGGTAGCACTCAGGTCGTTTTTTCCAATTTGCGCCGTAAACGTATTTAAATCAACATAGCGGGGCGAGAATGTAAGATTGGCGGTATGCAGTTGAATATCGTCCTTGCTTGCGGATTTAATCAACATCTCTTGGATATTCAATGTACCGAAGGCTTCCACCTTGTCGAATTGTTCTTTTTCGATGGCCGACATGCGGGAAGCTAATTTCAGATTGGCATCCAACATACCGCTTAATTCCATATCTTCCAAGGGATAAATCTCTTTCACCATACTTAAATTCAACTTCCCTGTAGCGCCCAAACGGATGTTGGGGTCGCTGACGGGAGTAGTCAACTGAAGATTGATGTCGAACGGATTTCCACCCATTTCGATATGAAATTTGGAAATATCCACCAGCGTATTGTCGGCCGAACCGCCCGGATTGGACGCATGAATATCGGTATGAATATTCGTAACCGATTTCGGCATGCCCGGATATTGAAACATGGCATTGTCAATCTTCAATAGCACGTCGAATGCGGGCAAATCATCGCCTTGCATCGTGCCTTTGGCCGACGCCTTTAAAGCAACTTCGCCCGATGTTTTCAGTTGTTGAAAATCTTTGGAATAGATAGCCGGAATCAAAGACAAAATATCTTTGAATTGAATGGAAGGCGTATGCAATTGAATATCCATATCCATTTTTTCGTCATCGGGAAGACTGACCCAACCGTCCACCGAAGCTTTTATGGCATTGATTTGCAGGGTGTTTTTTGCCAGCGTAAATTTCATGTTTTTCAAATCGGCATCAATGTCCATATCTCCCTGTATGAGGGCTTGGGACAAATACGGAATTTTATTCCTGATAAACGTCAACGCACCGGCGGTAAACCGGGTTTGAATGCGTGTTTCATCGGCCGTCATATTGCCCGAAAGAACCATATTCAGCTTTTCTAAAGCGACATTCATATTGGAAGAAAAATCGTCGTATAAGATATTGACATTGTCAAGACTTACTTTCTTCAACGATAATTGGAAATCGGAATCGTTGTCGTCGGGTTTATCCTCGTCATCTTCGGGGAGGATATCCCAGTTGGCTTTGCCGTCGGCCAACAGAATGGCATGCAGGCGTGCATTTTCCAGATTAATCCTGGATATTTCATAACCTGAATCTCCAAAAAGACTTTTGAGATTGATGGTGGCAGAAAGCCTGTGTGCCGACACCA
The DNA here is from genome assembly GCA_031284765.1 of Candidatus Symbiothrix sp. GTDB lineage: Bacteria > Bacteroidota > Bacteroidia > Bacteroidales > Azobacteroidaceae > Azobacteroides. Next base: position 5,738 of record JAITXK010000175.1, on the reverse strand, counting down.
GTGTATCGCCCTCAAACGCATTGATGCCCGCAATATAAAACTGCTCCAGACTGACCGAAGCATTCGGAAAATGACTGAAGAAATTCAATCCCAAATGCCCGAAATCAACTTGAGCATGTATATTCTTATTGATTTCCCGTTTGACTGTTTCCATGATTTTGCCCTTGAAAGCAAATGGCAACACAACCAGAATGACTAAAATAACTGCTAAAACAATACCCGTAATTTTTACTGTTTTCTTCATGACCCATTTTTTAAGCTAATGATTTATAAACAATTTTATTCAATAAATGTTTCCAACAACCGGCTGTCCTCTTCAAACAGGAATTGGATGGAGGAACTGTTGGCGGCGGGAATCAACACGGTTTCGCCCTGCCCTATCTCCACTGTATTCTTTTTATTATCGGCCAACTGTAGCTTTCCCGACAAACAGATGAAAATGACAAACGAATTGCCGTCGTGGATGAGATGTTGCAACTTTTCACCTTGCTTTCCGGAAATGAGATTCGTCGTAAAATAGGGACAAGCGGCCAAAGTTTGTATTTCGGCAGCGTCTTTTTGGTAGTCCGTTTTGTAGTCGGGATAGACTTTGTAGTCGATGGCATCTTTGGCCAATTCCGTGTGCAGTTCGCGGGGATTGCCGTCGGCATCTTTGCGATTGTAGTCGTAAATCCGGTACGTGATGTTGGAAGTTTGTTGAATTTCAGCAATAAAACAACCCGCTCCGATGGCATGTACACGTCCTGCGGGCAAAAAGAACACATCGCCCGACTGCACTTCGTGTTTTTGCAGGGAGTGGATGAAGGTATCATCGGCCAGACTTTGCAGGTACTTTTCCGCGTTCATTTCTTCCTTGAAACCGGCATACAATGAAGCGCCTTTATCCGCTTGGATGACATACCACATTTCGGTTTTTCCAAACGAGGAGTGACGTTTGCGAGCCAACTCATCATTGGGATGGACTTGAATAGAGAGCGCTTGCTTGGCATCAATAAACTTAATCAACAAGGGAAAAGTGTTGCCAAAACGTTCAAAAACGGCTTTTCCGAGCAATTCGTCGCCATAGCTTGCGATGAGTTCGTCCAGCGTTTTTCCTTTGTCCACACCGTTGGCCACGATGGAAACATTGCCTTCCACGCCGGAGATTTCCCAACTTTCGCCAATACCGTCCTCTTTGGCTGCTAAACTTTTGAATCGGCAGATTTCGCTGCCCCCCCAAATGACGGGCTTAAGGATGGGGGTAAATTGGATTGGAGTCATATCTGAATTACTTTATTTTTCTGAGTACTATTCCCGACCGCGCCGGCAGATACAATTTCAACCACTCCTTTTTCTCTCCGGCATAGAGCGGGTCGAAAATAGTCAAGTGGTCGATGCTTTCGTCAATCAAACCAAAGCCGCCGAATTGCGGATTATCGGTGTTCAATACGGTTTGATACTTCCCCGGAGGCACTAAAAAGCCATAACCGGTAAACGATTTGACAGGGTTGAAATTGAAAACAAACAGCAAATCCTCGCGGCGAAATGCCAATATCTGGTCGTCGTCGTTATCCCAAACTTTCTGAATAACCGTCTGCGGGTAATTTTTCACACTACGGATGATGTGAATCATCGCTTTATCAAAATCGCCTAAAAACTTGTATTTCAACTCGGGATTATCCACCAAATTCCATTGGCGGCGGGCGTATTTGTACGACCAACCGTTGTCCTGTCGCGGGAAATCTATCCATTCGGGATGGCCAAATTCGTTGCCCATAAAGTTCAGATAGCCGCCATTGATGGTGGAGGCGGTGACTAAGCGAATCATTTTGTGGAGGGCAATCCCCCTGTCCACCAACATACTTTGGTCGTTGACAGCCATGTGCCAATACATATCGGCATCAATGAGACGGAAAATAATGGTTTTGTCACCCACCAAGGCTTGGTCGTGGCTTTCGGCGTAGCTGATGGTTTTTTCATCGGCACGGCGATTGGTCGTTTCCCACCAAATGCCCGACGGATGCCAGTCCTGGTCTTGCTTTTCCTTGATGATTTTAATCCAGTAATCGGGAATATTCATGGCCATGCGATAGTCGAATCCGTAACCGCCCTCACTGGCTTGTACGGCCAATCCGGGCATTCCGCTGACTTCCTCGGCAATGGTAATGGCGTTGGCATTGACTTCGTGTATCAGTTGATTGGCCAATGTGAGGTAGCAAATTGCATCACCGTCCTGATTGACGTTGTAATAATCGGCATAACTGCCGAACGCTTCGCCCAAGCCGTGGCTGAGATAGAGCATGGAGGTAACGCCGTCGAAACGGAAGCCATCAAAGCGATATTCTTCCAACCAATATTTACAATTGGAAAGGAGGAAATGCAGCACTTCATTCCGCCCGTAATTGAAGCACAACGAATCCCAAGCGGGATGTTCCCTGCGTGCTCCCGAATAAAAATATTGTGCGTACGAACCATCGAAACGTCCCAAACCCTCAATTTCGTTCTTCACGGCATGAGAATGGACAACGTCCATGATGACCGCAATGCCCATCGCATGTGCCGTATCAATCAATTCCTTTAATTCTTCGGGCGTACCGAAGCGGGAAGAAGCGGCAAAAAAGCTCGAAACATGATAACCAAACGAGCCATAATATGGATGCTCCTGAATGGCCATTATCTGAATGGCATTGTAGCCGTCCGCCTGAATTCGGGGAAGAATATGCTGCGTAAATTCCCGGTAAGTCCCCACCTTTTCTTCCTGGGTTGCCATGCCGATGTGACATTCGTAAATCAAGAGCGGCTGCGTATCGGGTTTGAAATCATTGATTTTGAAGGTATACGCCACTTCCGGACGCCACACCTGCGTGCTGAAAATATGCGTTTGTTCGTCCTGCACCACCCGTTGCGCCCAAGCCGGGATGCGTTCGCCGGAGCCGCCGTCCCAATACACTTTCAGTTTATATAAATCCTGATGATGCAAGGCATTGGCGGGCAAATGGATTTCCCAACCACCGTTGTCGATGCGTTGCAACTGATATTCCGGACGTTCCGTCCACCCGTTGAAATCGCCAATAATGAAAATGGCGGAAGCGTGAGGCGCCCATTCACGAAATACCCAACCTTGTGGGGTCGGATGCAGACCAAAATAGAGATAGCCCGAAGCAAAATCGCTCAACGAGATTTTACCGTTTTGTGTCAACTCGTTTCCTTTTTGCAGGAAATAGGCGTAACGTCCTTCGATAGCCGAACGGAAAGGTTCGAGCCACGAGTCATTTTTTATTAATCCAAGATTTTTCATTGATAACTGACTTATAGCGCAAAAATACGCTTTTATTTTCAGACTGTCAAATCTTTAGGAGAAGGGGCATTCATGCTTATAGAAAAACAACTCATTTTGGGTACACCCAAATTCATTTTTGTTTAAACCAAACTCGTTTTTGTTTAAAGGAAATTCATTTTTGTTTAAAGGAAACTCGTTTTTGTTTAAAGGAAACTGAGTTTTGTTTAAAGGAAACTCATTTTTGTTTAAAAGAAACTGAGTTTTGTTTAAAGGAAACTCATTTTTGTTTAAAGGAAATTGAGTTTGGGTTAAACCAAATTCAGTTTGGGAACACCCGTTTCTACTCTCCGCGTCGCCTCCAAATGCACATTCCGGTACTCCACCTGCTCCACCACCCGCTGCGCCAGTTGCCGGAACGCGATGCCCATCATACTTTCTTCATTCAGAGCCGCCGGAGCGCCGCTGTCGCCCCCCTCACAAATACTCTGCACGATGGGAATTTCGCCCAGCAAAGGAATGTTCAATTCTTTCGCCAATCTTTTTCCGCCATCTTTCCCAAAAAGATAGTAACGATTGTCGGGCAATTCGGCGGGCGTGAACCATGCCATGTTCTCAATCAAACCCAGCACCGGAACATTTACTTTTTTGCCGGTAAACAGATTAATACCCTTTCGGGCAGCCGCCAAAGCTACTTCTTGAGGCGTGGCAACGACAATCGCAGCCGTCAGCGCCAAGGTCTGAATCAAGGTGAGATGAATGTCGCTCGTTCCGGGCGGAAGGTCTAACAGGAAATAGTCCAATTCGCCCCAATGAGCATCGGCAATCAACTGTTTCAAGGCATTGCCCGCCATGCTTCCGCGCCACGCCAGCGCATTTTCCTTATCAACAAAAAAGCCGATGGACAATAATTTAACGCCGTATTTTTCCACCGGAACAATTAATTCCCGCCCATCCACAAACTCCATGCAGGGATGCGCTTCCTCCTCGCCAAACATTTTCGGGATGCTCGGGCCATAAATATCGGCATCCAAAAGGCCGACTTTGTAGCCTGCTTGCGCCAAAGCAATCGCCAAATTGACGGAAACGGTACTCTTCCCCACCCCGCCTTTGCCCGACGAAACGGCAAGGATGTTTTTGACCTGCGGCAATAATTTTCCGGGTTCGGGACGAGGAACTTGTTTCGTCACCGGCGTGATATTTCCCTTAATGTCCACATCGGGATTCACAAAAGTCAAAATAGCCGTTTCAGAGGCTTTTACAACCGATTTAATAAACGGGTCGTTGGCTTTTTCAAAAACAATGGAAAAGCTGACCTTGTTGCCTTCGATGCGAATATCGTCGGCAATCATGCCCATTTCGACAATGTTTTTGCCGGTGCCCGGATAGCGCACCTTGGTCAGCGCTTCGGTAATCAAGTTGGGATACAGTTGCATATTTATTTGAATTGGAATTTACTGTTTACTGCGGTTAAAACTCCGGTAGGCATCGTATTCGATGGCAATATCCGGCTCCACATAGGTTTCGCGCTCTTCGCAAACAAACTGAAGGTATTTGATATTCAGCCCTCTATCCAACCACTGTCGCTCGTAAAACGTTTGAATGGAAAGGATTTCGTCCACCCAGCCGCTGTGATACAAGTCGTCCGTTTGCACGATGATGGGAAAATGATTCGCCCGCACCATTTCGGAGGTATAAGTAAACATGAAACGACTGTCGGTTTTCAGATGAATAATGCCATTGTCCTTCAATATACTACGATACAGTTGCATGAAGCGGGTGGAAGTCATGCGTTTGTTCACCTTGCCCATTTGCGGGTCGGGGAAAGTAATCCAGAGTTCGGCCACTTCGCCGGGGGCAAAAAAGTGATTGATGAGTTCGATATGTGTCCGCAGAAAGGCTACATTCGGCATTTTATCTTCCAAAGCCTGTTTGGCTCCCGACCACATCCGGGCGCCTTTTATATCCACACCAATGAAGTTTTTATGGGGAAATAGCTTGCCCAATCCGGTGGTATATTCGCCCTTTCCGCACCCCAATTCCAGCACCAGCGGTTGATTGTTGTTGAAAAACAACTCGTTCCAACGCCCTTTCATTTCAAATCCACGCGCTTGCAATACCGCAAACGGGTATTGGAAAACGTGCGGATAAGCCTTCATATCATCAAACTTTTGTAATTTATTTTTTGCCACGGAAACGAAGTTTTAATCGGGGGCAAAGGTAGTAAAATTGGGCTAAATAATAAAATGAGGTGCCGTATCATAACTTGCAACGGTTGTCGTTTCGGACGAAAACAAGCAAATTCTTCTGCACACTTTATTGAATCGGCTCTCTGCCGATTTTTTAAAATTCTATTTTATTTTTTCGTTGTTTCTCTTTGTAGAATCAATTCCACATTGATTTTTTCTGCAATGCCGTCGTAACGTGTGGTCGTTTTTGTTTGGAGGACCGACGGATGACTGTCAGTTTTCGACGACAAGCC
>JAITXK010000035.1 GCA_031284765.1 Candidatus Symbiothrix sp. | reverse complement strand
TGAGATATGAAATTTGTATAATCCATGTTTATTTGGTTTTGTCCCCGCAAAGATAAATATTTTATTTGTATTTTTGTTGTTTAAAAACAATTCAACAAAAATAAAATGAAACAATCATTACTCCTCAGCCTCCTCACACTTAGCATTCTCTGTCAAGCCCAACTTCCAACATCACTCACCGGTAATTGGATTAATCAGGAAAACAATGCTTGGGAATACAGTTTTTTTGAAAAATTTGCAATCTACGACGGCAAATTTTGGAATTATTCCGTTCTGAAAAACAAGGATAAAAAGGCAACTATCGCTCTACAACAAGGTGAGGAAACCTTGTTGTTGGAAATAAATCAAAAAAACGACAGCTTACTTACGATTAAAAACGGCAAACAAAAAAGTAAGAAATATATCTTGATGCACAATTGTTATCCGACTTACACGGTCAAAGACAATACAACTTTCCCCCAACCCGATTTCCATCCCGACTCGGCCTATATTACAGGTTATTATCACAACTTTGATAGATTGGATAACCTGCCCGACTTTTTAAAACAACAATTTGCTTCCGCTTATTTTAATGTATCTGTTCCCAATTTTATTACGGATGAGGAAGATGAATATACGGCCCCAATTGATTCCCTCGGCCGGTTTTTTATTACCATACCCACCATGGATACTCAGGAAGTTTGGGTAGATTGGGAACGTTTAAACAAAATGGCAATACTCGAACCGGGAGATCAATTGTTTTTATTTGCCGATATGAAAGATTTGTTGCCTCACGAAAGCGATAAAAGCAGAGAAAACTATCGCAAGCGCAACAAACAAATTCTTTGGATGGGGAACAATGCCCGCATCAACAACGAATTAGTGCAATATAATAGTCCGCAGCTGTATGTGGACAGAGAAGCAGAAGTCAAAAAAAACATTTCTGACATGGAATATCTGCAAATCTGCGAAAATGTGTATCAACAACAAATGCACTATTTAAACGATTATATTGCCTGTCATCCTACCCTATCGGAAAAGTTTCGATTACATCAAAACAAGCACGAAAAATACCGCTTTGCAAATAATCTGATGCAACATCGTTTCGATTTAAATAGAAATATCGGAGAACAATTTCAAGAAGGTTATATGGATTATGTAAATGAAAATTTCCCGCTCTACGACAAAGATAATTATACTTTTCTTCGGGATTATAAATCTTTTCTCCGAGATTATGTTGGATATGCAGGCGATACCGGCCCAAAAGAGGTTATGCTGAAAACACAGATACCGTTGACCGAGCATGTTTTCTTTTATGCCAAACTATCATTAGTTGATTCTTTAATTAAAGAACCTGTTTTGAAAGATTGGTGGACTGCATCCCTCTATTATGACTTGTTTGACAACGAGCGAAAACCTTTGCACCAGCAAGAAATGGAATTATTTAACCAGCGAATAAGCAATCCGTTTTTGCGCGAGCGATTATTGCAAATAAACAAGTATTATGCCCAAATAGAAGAAAAAGGCATTCAGGACGAATCCAGTCTGAAAAATACCGACGATTTAGCCCATATTACCAATCCCGATGAACTTTTCAATAAACTCATCGAAGCCTACCGAGGCAAAGTAATTTATTTGGATTTCTGGGGCACATGGTGCAGTCCCTGCCGTGAAAACATGAAATTGGCAGGCGCCATCGAAAAGGAAGTAGCCGATGAAGATATCATCTTTATGTATTTTGCCAATTATTCACCCGAACAGACTTGGAAGAATGTGATCAAGGAAATGAATCTTACAGGCAAAAATATTGTGCATTACCGCTTGCCTGACAATCAACAAACCATGCTCGAAAAGAAACTGTCCATACGTCAATTTCCAAGCTATCTGATTGTAAATAAAGAAGGTAAATTAGTCAATACCAATGCGCCGTCGCCCAAAGAAAAGGAGCGTTTGGTATCCGAATTAAAGAAATTAGCAAATGAATAAGATGCAAGTCGGCAACCTGACATTCAATAAATACCCCATCTTTCTCGCCCCGATGGAAGACGTCACCGACATTTCTTTCCGTCTGCTGTGTAAGGAATTTGGTGCGGACATGGTCTATACCGAATTTATTTCGAGTGACGCCCTCATTCGTCGCGTGAACAAAACCCAAACGAAATTGGAAATCAAAGACGAGGAACGTCCGGTGGCAATGCAAATTTACGGCAAAGAAGTTGATGCGATGGTCGAAGCCGCGCGCATTTGCGAAGCCGCATGTCCGGATAGTATCGACATCAATTTCGGCTGTCCGGTAAAAAAAGTCGCGGGGAAAGGCGCAGGCGCAGGCATGTTGCGCACGCCCGAAAAGATGATTGAAATAACGGAAGCGGTGGTGAAAGCCGTAAAAATTCCGGTAACAGTCAAAACCCGTTTGGGCTGGGATAATGACCAAAAAATCATTGTCGGTTTGGCGGAACAATTGCAGGATTGCGGCATCGCCGCCCTAACCATTCACGGGCGAACACGCGCCCAAATGTACACAGGAGAAGCCGATTGGACTTTAATCGGCGAAGTAAAAAACAATGCACGTATGCACATCCCCATCATCGGCAACGGCGATATTAATTCGCCCGAAAGCGCCCGCCAGGCTTTCGACCGCTACGGAGTGGATGCCGTAATGATTGGCCGTGCCAGCATCGGCGCTCCCTGGATTTTCAGCGAAGTGAAACAGTATTTGCAAACAGGCGAATTGCCGCCGAAAGAATCGTTTGATTATTATGTATCGGTTTTGAAACGGCAAATCCGGCAAAGCATCGCCCGCTTGGATGAACGGCGCGGCATTTTGCACAGCCGAAGACATATTGCCGCCAGCCCGCTCTTCAAAGGCATTCCCAACTTCAAACCCACTAAAATTGCCTTGCTAAAAGCCGAATCTGCCGAAGCATTATTTGAAATTATGGACAAAATAGAATGTTCCAATGGTTTTTTCACATAAAATATATGTTCTTTAACATACATTATATGAATAAATTTGGTAGGAATATTTGAAAGGCGTACTTTTGTATCGTAGTTTTTTCATAATAGTATTAGATTTAAGGTTAACAAAGATTGAATTAGGGGATTCGTGAGAATGCCCTTTTTTTTGTAACATATCGGTTCAGAAACTTTCCCGTATAGGAATGTTCATTCCCTGCAATCGCTTCGGGCGTCCCTGAAGCTACTACATACCCTCCTGCATCACCTCCGTCAGGCCCCAAATCAATTACATGGTCGGCTATTTTAATAACGTCCAGGTTGTGTTCAATGATGACAATCGTGTGCCCGCGGGCAATCAAGGCATTAAAAGCCTGCATCAGCGTTTTAATATCGTGGAAATGCAGACCGGTGGTAGGTTCATCGAAGATAAACAGGGTCGGTAAGGCTCTTTCTTCACACAAATGATAGGCTAATTTTACCCGCTGGTTTTCTCCACCCGAAAGCGTGGAAGAACTTTGTCCCAATTTTACATAGCCCAAACCTACTTCCTGCAAGGTTTTTAACTTTTGTGTAATTTTTTGCTCCGGACTACTTTCTTTTTCTCTGAAAAATACCAAGGCTTCATCAATAGTCATGTCCAGCAATTCGTAGATGTTTTTTTTGCGGTATTCCACTTCCAAAATATCGGATCGAAACCGTTTTCCGTGACATGATTCACATTCCAGAATCACATCGGCCATAAATTGCATTTCGACCGTAATTATTCCCTCGCCTTTACACTCTTCGCATCGTCCACCTTCGACATTGAATGAGAAGTAAGCGGGTGTAAAATGTTGTTGCTTCGCCAATGTTTGTTCAGAATACAGTTTGCGGATGTGATCGTATGCCTTAATATACGTTACCGGATTGGAACGCGACGATACTCCAATCGGGTTCTGGTCAATAAATTCTACGGCGAAAATCAGATTTGCGTCGCCCGAAAGGCCCTTGATGTTTTGCGATTTATTGTTGTCCAAATACTGTTTCAAGGCTTTATAAAACACATCGTGTACCAACGTGGACTTGCCTGAACCGCTTACTCCTGTAACTACCGTCATCACATTCAGCGGAAAACGAACATCAATGTTTTTCAAGTTATTGACCTTTGCGCCTTGCACTTCGATGTAATTATTCCATTTCCGGCGTTGTTTGGGAATTTCAATTTTTTCTTTCCCCGTTAAATACGCCATCGTATAACTACCCTTATTCCCCGTTATATCCTCATATCCCACTCCTTCAGGAGCGAGTTGGGAAGGAACAGGACCTTGATAGACGACCTGACCTCCCAATTGTCCCGCATCAGGCCCAATATCAATAATATAATCGGCGGCACGAATCATTTCTTCATCGTGTTCCACCACCACAACGGTGTTGCCCAAATCTTTTAATTGGCGCAATACTTTGATTAATAAATCGGTATCTTTGGAATGTAATCCAATGCTCGGTTCGTCCAAAATATAGAGCGAACCCACCAAACTGTTGCCTAATGAAGTCGCCAGATTGATGCGTTGGCTTTCCCCCCCCGATAAGGTAGCGGAGAGGCGGTCTAAAGTAAGATAGTTCAAACCGACATCGCTCAGAAATTGCAGGCGTGATTTGATTTCTGTCAATAAGCGTTTGGCAACCAAAGTGTCGTGTTCATCCAATGGCAGATTTTCAAAAAAGGGGAGGAGTTGTTTTATCGGCATAACAGTCAGTTCGGAAATGTTTTTTCCTCCGATATGTACCAATAAAGCTTGCGGTTTTAACCGTTTTCCGTGACAAGTGGGGCAAGCTGTTTTTCCCCGGTAGCGGGCATACAGAACGCGGTATTGGATTTTATACAAATTTTCTTCGATGAATTTGAAAAACGCATCAATGCCGTTTACGGAAGCGTTGCCGTGCCACAACAAGTCTTTTTGTTCTTGCGTTAAGTCGTAATACGGACGATGAATAGGAAAGTCGTATTTTGCCGCTTGGTGAATGAAACATATTTTCCATTCGCTCATTTTATCGCCTTTCCAGCAGGTCACAGCATCGTCATAAACCGATAAGGAGGTGTCGGGAATGACTAATTCTTCCGCAATGCCCATCGCTTTTCCGACCCCTTCACAGTCGGGGCAGGCACCCGCGGGACTATTGAAATTGAACATCAAATCCGATGGTTCTTCAAATTCAATGCCGTCGATTTCAAATTTCCGGGAAAATTCTTTAGAAATGACACCTTCGTTTCCTGAAGGATAAAACCGTAAAATACACGAACCGTTGCCCTCAAAAAAAGCCGTTTCGACGGAATCGGACAAGCGGGAAATTGTTTGCGGGTCATCGGAAACTGTTAAACGGTCAATCAACAAATAGATTTTGTTATCTGCTAATAATGTTTGATTATCAACGACTTCATCTATATTATATATTTGACTGTTGATTTCCACCCTTGAAAAACCTTCTTTGAAGCGGGTTTCCAATTGTTTACTCATGCTTCGGGAAATGGACGGTTCGATTTTCGTAAATAATGCCATACGGGTTCCTTCGGGAAAATGCTTCATCTCGTCCACCACATCACTGACTTGGTGCTTGCATACTTCATTTCCCGAAACAGGAGAAATCGTTTTCCCGATCCGGGCAAACAGCATCCGCATATAATCGTAAATCTCGGTGGAAGTACCTACCGTGGAACGCGGGTTGCGGGTAATGACCTTCTGCTCAATGGCAATAGCAGGCGGAATGCCTTTGATATAATCTGCTTCGGGCTTGCTCATCCGGCCTAAAAACTGCCGGCTGTAGGACGAAAGGCTTTCAACATATCGTCGTTGTCCCTCTGCATATAAGGTGTCGAAAGCCAAAGATGATTTTCCCGAACCCGACAAGCCTGTGATGACCACCAGTTGGTTACGGGGAATGGTTACGTCAATGTTTTTCAAATTGTTGACTCTCGCGCCTTTGATTTGAATATTGGATTCTATTGCCATATTTTCTTGATTTTATTCGCACACATTCACAAAAAACTCATAAAGCGGTTGCAGTAAAGCAAATTCTTTTTCCATCTGAGGCACTAATTTTTCAGAGAAAAGAATATCGCTTACCGGTATGCTTTTCGTCAGCCAAAGACCTTTACGCTGTAACCACGGTTGAAAATATTCATCCAAATCGTTCTTTAGCGGGCGTTTGTATTCCTCGCCTTCGATTTTAAAATGATGTTTTTCTACCAAACCGGCGGTAATTTTCCGAAATTCTTGCGGTTCGTAGGCTACTTGCTCGCGGTAACGGTCCATGACTTTCCTTTGCGCTTCAAACAAGCCCATTCCATAGGTGGAGCCATCTTTTTTTATTTCCATGTAAAAGCCGGGAAACGACATCCATTCCGAACTTTGTTTTTGAAACGGACGTTGAAAAGCTATCCATAAATGTGTTTTGTAAGGCGTTTTATCGTGCGAAAACCGGATATCGCGATAAATACGGGAAATGAGTTTGACCGGCCGGAAATCCATTTGTGAATCGACACTTGCGAAGAAGGGTGTTAATGCCGCCGCCAAGGCTTTCAATGGTTGTAGAACTTTCTGTTCGTAAATCAATTTATGTTCATCGAACCACGGTTTGTAATTGTTTTCTTCCAATTCAGCAAAGAATTGAAGCGTATCAGGCGTAAAGCCTGAAAATTTGATTGCTGTTTTCATTTGAAATAGAATAAAAATACAAATATACAGGAAACTTTTCAATTTAC
>JAITXK010000027.1 GCA_031284765.1 Candidatus Symbiothrix sp. | reverse complement strand
CGGGAATGACCTGCATTTCAAACGGAAGATAATGCTTCAGGCGCTTGCCAAATTCGTCCAATCCGTTTTTTACAAAATCCTGAGTGGTTTTTCCCACTACTACTAATTGAATTTTCATTGTTTGTGAGGTTATGAAATAACTATTCGTTGACAAACATACATGAAAATCGGGAGATTTCCATAAAAATTGTATTTTTGTATATGCGAAAAATTATTCACAACCGGAATAGCCGCACCGCTTTTTGAATACTGTTTAAGCCGAATAATTCCGGTTGGATAGCCTCCATTTCAAGAAAAAATAATTCCGCCACGTCATCGTCTGCCCGAAGATGGGACAGGTCATTGATTTGACACTGGAAAAACAAATCCACTGTATGGACATCGAAGTTGGAATACCGGTAAATATTGGGCAATGAAAACAAATACTGTGGATGGTCAACAATTAATCCGGTTTCTTCCAAAATTTCCCGTTGGATGGCCGTTTCCGCTGTTTCGTGCAGGTCAACAAAGCCGCCCGGTAAGTCGAGGGTGCCTTTGGCGGGTTCATGGGCGCGTTTAGCTATCAGCAAGCGTCCGTTTGAATCGAAAATAAAAGCAGCCGTCGCCGCGGAGGAATTGAAATAATAGACAAATTCGCACGCTTCACACTTTTTGGACTTGAAATTGTGGATGACGAAGCGGGGCGAACCGCATTTCGGGCAAAATTGGAATGATTCGAGAGGGTGGGGACTGTTCATATAACTATTTTATGGATGATTTAGCAGCCCTTTGTTCAGTCAAATGCACCGTCATTTGCGGGAATGGGATATCAATACCCTGCTCATTCAAGGTTTTGTAAATTTGTTCGTTGATGTCGTAATATACATCCCAATAATCGGGACGGCTGACCCATGCCCGGATTTGAATATCAATCGAACTGTTATTCAATGTTTGAAGAACGATGGAAGGTTCGGGGGGGTGGATGATTCGCTTGTCTTTGGCAAGGAGGTCTTGCAGAATCTTTTTTGCCTGGTCGAAATTCGTTCCGTAACTTACGCCGACTACCCATTCTACGCGGCGGTTCTTTTGACGGTTGTAATTGATGATGGTATTGGAACTTAATCCACCGTTGGGAATGTAAATTGTGCGGTTGTCGGCAGTAAGAATCACGGTGTTGAAAATTTGGATGGCGGTTACTGTGCCGCCTTGTCCTTGCGCTTCGATGTAATCGCCTACGCGATAGGGTCGAAACAATAAAATCATGACGCCTCCTGCAAAGTTTTGGAGTGTTCCACTCAATGCCATCCCTAAAGCTACGCCGATGGAAGCAAAAAGAGCGACAAATGAACTGCTGTTGATACCCAGAATATTGACTACAATCAACAGTAAAACAGCCGTTAATATAATGTTAATGAAACTTCGGAAGAAAGAGGTAATGGATGGGTCAAATTCCCGCTTGTTCATAATCCGGTCAATACCGCGATTTAAATACTTAATCAGCCTTTTACCCACCCAGTACACGATGATACAAACCAGTAATTTCAGGCTGAATTCCAATACTTGATGTAATATAAAATCAATTAGTTCCTCAATCGAGGCTGTGGTTAAGTGAATATCTTTGAATGATGTCATTGTTTTTAATTTAAAATTACTATCTTTGAGAGGTCAAAATTAAACATAAAGTTTAGAAGAATGAAATATTTTGTTCCTTTTTCTTTCTTATTCTTGCTTTTAGCAGGGAATCTTCAGGGGCAATCGTTGGAAGATGCCCAACGTTGGTTCTCGGAAGGAGCATATACCGAGGCTTTGCCCGTTTTTGAAACGGCGCTTCAATCGACCCATAAGAATATGGTCAAAAAACACATTGAAATTTATCCGGCTTTGGGAAAGATTTACTTTTCGCTTTATCAATTTGAAAAGTCGGAAGCGGCTTATACCAAGTACGCCGAATTATTGTTGTCCCAGAGGAAAGCGGAAGCAGCAGCGGCAGTACAAGGGCTTATTGAACAGGCAGGACGTGCCGCCCGAATGCTTTCCCGGTGCGAAGATGTTCAATTGATAGACAGCGTGATAGTCGATAAAAACCGGTTTCTAAAGTCCTATTTATTGAGTAGTGAAAGTGGTTCGTTGCAAGAGCAAAACGGGCGCATTATCTATGAAAATCCTTTGCAGGACAAACGTTACTACGCCGAAAAAAAGGAAGGCCTCGGCAAGCGTTTGTTTTCCGAAATCAAATTGCAGAACGATTGGGAAGATAAAAAAGAATTGTCCATTCCGTCCGATTCGCTGGCGGATAACGATTTTCCTTTTGTATTGCCCGATGGCCTGACGGTTTACTACGCTTCAACCGATAAATCATCCATCGGTGGTTACGATTTGTATATTACACGCTATAATTTTCATACCAATACTTGGCTGGCTCCCAGTCAGATGGGCATGCCGTTCAATTCCACGGCCAACGATTATATGATGGCGATTGATGAAGTCAACCGGATTGGTTATTTCGCCACCGACCGTTTTCAACCCGAAGGAAAGGTGATTGTATATACCTTTATTCCGAATGAAGAATTTACACCCTTGGAAACAGACGATGAGCAAGCCTTGATTCATCGCGCCCAAATAGTTTCTATTCGAAATACGTGGAATCCGGATGTGGATTATGATGCGTATCTTCAAAAAGTGAGAGAAAATATTCAAAACGAACCCTCCCAATCTCAAACAAATTTCACATTTGTGATTGACGACCGGCGGATGTATCATTCGTTGTTGGATTTTAAAAATGATGCTGCCCGTCAAGCTTTTAGAAAAGCGCAGGAAATTGAAAAAACGATTCTTCAAACGGAAGAAAGTTTGGAGGATTTACGCCGGGAATACGCATTTTCTGCCGACAAAAAGGAGCAACAAAACATGCACTCCTTGATTTTATCGAAGGAAGAGAACTTGCAAAGTTTGCAATATCAATACAAATTGTTTGTGAAAAATGCCCGTAATTATGAACAATTCCGTAGCGTACCGGGCGAAGAAATGCTTGAATGAAATGAACTAAAAAATAAATTGAATCGTATGGACTTACTCATTGTAATTGTTTTATGCCTGATTGGACTGTTGTTAATATTAGCGGAAATCTTTCTGATTCCCGGAGTTACAATAACCATGGTGGCGGGAATTGCCGCTTCTATGGGCGGCGTTTATTATGCGTTTACCCGATTGGGAACAAGCGCGGGAATTATTGTTTTGTTGATCATGTTGACGTTTATCGTCGTTTCGTGTATCTATTTGGTCAAGTCCAAAACCTTGGATAAGATGGGATTGGAAACGAATAGCGACTCAACGGTAGTTCCGGATGAAGCATTGAAAATTGCCGTCGGCGATGAAGGTATCTCGCTTTCCCGGTTGAATCCAATGGGCAAAGTGGAGGTCAACGGCATTGTGATGGAAGGCAAATCATTCGATGAATTTATTGACGAAAAAACGAAAATTGTTGTTGTGAAAGTGAGTGCAATGCAATTAATAGTAAAAACTAAATAATTTTAAAATTCAAATTTATGGAAGCAGGAGCTTTTTTGTGGGTAGTTTTGGTGATAGCGGCAATTATTTTGCTGTCCATCTTCTTCTATTATGTTCCTTTTGTGTTGTGGGTCAATGCAAAAGCCTCGGGTGTAAACATGTCGTTGTTGCAACTCTTTTTGATGCGATTGCGGAGAGTACCGCCCCCTGTGATTGTCAATGCGTTGATTGAAGCGCACAAAGCCGGTTTGCAGAACATTATCCGCGACCAATTGGAAGCGCATTATTTGGCCGGTGGTCACGTTGAGCGGGTAGTTCATGCTTTGGTATCAGCGGAAAAGGCCAATATTGATTTGACTTTCCAGATGGCAACGGCGATTGACTTGGCGGGTCGTGATGTGTTTCAAGCTGTTCAAATGTCGGTTAATCCGAAAGTGATTGATACGCCGCCGATTGCAGCCGTAGCGAAAAACGGTATTCAGTTGTTGGTAAAAGCGCGTATCACGGTGCGTGCCAATATCAAACAGTTGGTGGGTGGAGCCGGTGAAGAAACGGTGATTGCACGTGTCGGAGAAGGCATTATTTCTTCGATTGGTACGGCGGAAACGCACAAAGAAGTATTGGAAAATCCCGACAGTATTTCCAAAGTCGTGTTGAAAAAAGGCTTGGATGCGGGTACTGCATTTGAAATCTTATCCATTGATATTGCGGATATTGATATAGGTAAAAACATCGGCGCCGAATTGCAAATGGACCAAGCGCAGGCGGATAAAAACATTGCGCAAGCAAAAGCCGAAGAACGCCGGGCCATGGCTGTCGCTTCCGAGCAGGAAATGAAAGCCAAAGCGCAGGAAGCGCGTGCAAAAGTAATTGAAGCGGAAGCCGAAGTGCCGAAAGCGATGGCAGAAGCATTCCGTAGCGGTAATTTGGGTATTATGGATTATTACAAAATGCAAAATATCCAAGCGGATACCGACATGAGAGAAACGATTGCGAAACCGCAAAAGCCCGCAAAATAATGAGAAAAATTTCCCCCGACCAATTGCCAATCAATGCCGATGGCTCTGTGTTTCATCTGCATTTGCGTCCCGAACAATTGGCGGACAAAGTGGTAATGATGGGCGACCCTGAAAGAGTCGGCACCGTTGCTGCTTATTTCGACAGCATCGAATTTGACCGGCAAAGCCGTGAGTTCCGGACGATTACCGGAAGCTATAAAGGCAAGCGTATCACGGCTTTATCGCACGGAATAGGTTGCGATAATTTAGATATTGTGATGAACGAATTGGATGCTTTGGTCAATATTGATTTGCAAGCGCGCGAAGTCAAACCCGATTTTCATCCACTGACCTTGGTGCGTATCGGCACTTCAGGCGGTTTGCAGCCCTTTGCACCAATTGGTTCGTATGTTGCCTCGGAAATTTCCATGGGAATGGACGGCCTGCTCTATTTTTATGAAGGAGGAGATGCGTTGAGCAATGCGGATTTAACAGAAACATTCGTAAACCATACGAATTGGAATGTGTTTTTAGCCACGCCGTATTTTGTACATTCCGATAAGGAATTGTTGACACGAATCGGTTTTGATATGATTAAAGGCATCACCATTTCTGCCAGCGGATTTTATGGCCCGCAAGGCCGTCATGTTCGTTTAGGCTTGGAAAGTCCCGAACAAAACGAATTATTGGAATCATTTGAATATCAAGGCTTGAAAATTTGCAATTACGAAATGGAAAGCGCCGCCTTGGCCGGATTGGCTCATTTGATGGGACACCAGGCAATGACTGCTTGTCTCATTATTGCAGGGCGTTATTCAGGCCAAATGAATACCGATTACAAAGCTTTGTTTGAGGACTTGATTACCGCCGTTTTGGATAGAATATAAATAAATGAAACTCATGATAACGAACGATTCGACTATTTGTGCCATTTCTACTCCCCCGGGTACGGGGGGGATTGCCGTAATTCGTATTTCGGGGAAAGAGGCTTTTGCTATTACGGATAAGATTTATCAACCGGCAAGGCAAACCATTCCTGTAGAAAAACAATTGGCATATACCTTGAGTTTCGGAAAAATCATGCATCAGGGAGAAATTTTGGATGAAGTACTTGTCGCCGTTTTTCGCGCTCCCAATTCTTTTACCGGCGAAGATGCAGTCGAAATCAGTTGTCATGGTTCCATGTATATCCAACAAAAAATTCTGCAATTATTGATTGAGCATGATTGTCGGTTGGCTAAGCCGGGCGAATTTACGCAACGTGCGTTTTTGAACGGGAAAATGGATTTATCTCAGGCAGAAGCCGTTGCCGACGTGATTGCCTCCTCTTCCGCGGCATCGCACCGTTTGGCGATGAACCAGATGCGGGGTGGTTTCAGCAATGAATTGATGATTTTACGAGCCAAATTATTGAAATTTGTTTCCTTAATCGAATTGGAATTGGATTTCGGCGAGGAAGAAGTCGAATTTGCCAACCGCAGTCAACTGATTCAACTGACGGAAGAAGTCAAATCGCTGATTAGCCGTTTACAGCAATCGTTTAGTTTAGGAAACGCCATTAAGAACGGCATTCCGGTAGTGATTGTTGGAGAAACAAATGCCGGTAAATCCACCTTACTCAATTACTTGTTGAATGAAGAAAAAGCCATTGTGTCGGACATTCACGGCACGACCCGCGATGTGATTGAAGATGTGGCCACTATTGGCGGCATCACATTTCGTTTTATTGATACGGCAGGCATCCGCGATACAGGCGATGAAATAGAGTCTTTGGGCATTGAAAAAACCCTGCAAAAGATAGAACAAGCGTCCATTATCCTTTGGTTGATTGACACGACGCATTTCAATAAAGAAATTGAATACATCGCCGACCAAATTGTTCCGCGCACGGACAATAAAAAACTAATCATTGTCTTTAACAAAATCGACAAAATCAGTCCCGAAGAAGAGACTGTGCTGGAGGAAGAATTCTTGTCTCACATACCGGCCGAGCGCATCTATCTTTCCGCCAAATACAAAAAAAACACCGAAAAGTTGGAACAAGCCTTACTGCACGCCGCCAATCTTCCCGAAATGAATGAAAACGATGTCGTGGTAACCAACCTGCGCCATTACGAAGCCCTTTCTCACGCTCTGACCGCCATTCAAGCCGTAGAAGGCGGATTAAAAGCCAATCTTTCCAGCGACTTGGTTGCTCAAGATATTCGCGAGTGCATGCACTATTTGGGCGA
>JAITXK010000024.1 GCA_031284765.1 Candidatus Symbiothrix sp. | reverse complement strand
CAATCAACAAAACAATCATATATACTTCGGGATGATTCCATGCTATTGAGTTAGCTATATCTTTCAATAACATGGTTTTACCTGTTTTTGGTTGGGCTACGATCAAACCGCGTTGGCCTTTTCCGATTGGGGAAAACAAGTCAACTACGCGGGGCGAAAGTTGATCAATCACTTTCGAACTCATACTGCGCACCAAATTGAATTTTTCGTCGGGGAAGAGTGGCGTCAAATGGTCAAAAGGTACACGGTCGCGTACTTCTTCGGGACGTAAGCCGTTGATTAAATCTACTTTAACCAATGGGAAAAATTTTTCGCCTTCTTTCGGCGGGCGAATAGGGCCTTCAACTACGTCGCCTGTTTTTAATCCGAATAATTTGATTTGCGATTGCGATACATAAATATCATCGGCTGACGAGAGGTAATTATAGTCCGAAGAACGCAAGAATCCGTAACCTTCCTGAATAATCTCCAGCACGCCTGTACCTGTCAGGATGCCCTCGAAATCGAAGACTTTTTCCTTGGTTTGCTGATTATTCGTATTTACTTGTTTGTTTTTGTTCAGATTCGTATTGGGGTTATTTGTATTGTTTTTATTTTGAGCGGGGTTGGCGGGGTTGTTTTTAGGCGTAAATAAAACTTGATCCATTACGCTGTTGACACTGGCACTGTGACGGAAAACCAATTTCTTGGCATTGGCGGTGTCTTCTGCATTGGAGCTGACGTTTGCGGCCGGCGTGTTTTCCGTTGTTGGGAGGATGGTTGTTTCCTGTTTTTCGTTTGGTTCAATGACTTGTTCCGAGTAGGGGAGGGGTTCTGTTTCTTTTTCAGCGGGTTCACTCACTGCTTTGGCTGGCACAGGCGCTATGATGCGTTCGCGTTTTTTTCTACCTCGTTTTGCGGGTGTTTGTTCAATAGAACTTTCATTGGCCACAACGTTTTCTGCGGAAACCGGTTCTACAACTTGCCCTGCGGGTTGAACGGGTTCTTTTTTTATTTTTTTCGGTTTTTTCTTTTCGAGTTGCGGTTCAATGTTTTTAGACGGTTCTGCCGCAGCAGGCTTTTCTTTTTTTACTTGAATGGCATTCGCCCGCGGGGCTTTTTTGTTTCGATTTTTTCTTCCATCAACGCCGTTTTCTTTGTCGGAAGCTGTTTGAATCGCTGCATTCACGATGGCTTGTTGGTCTAATATCTGATAAACCAGATCGTCTTTGGATAGTTTTTCTACTTTGTTCAGGCCAAGTTCTTTGGCTAAGGCCATCAAGGCGCTTTGCTCCATTTCTCTGAGTTGCAAAATATTATATTTCTGCATAAAAATAATTTAGTGTGTTTTAATTTTGTCTTATAAAAAGTGTAGGTGAAAATTCGAATCGTTTGTTTTGCGAATCAATTATGAAGTTTTCAGGATGCAAAGATAGTGAGTTTTTTTGTTGTGGCAAATAATTTTTAAAAAACTTTCCGCTAAACATCCGATTTTAAAACGGTACGGCTGAAGAATCTCCCGCTTTTGCAGGCGGCATCAAATGCGCCTGACTGCTGATGCGGGACTGATATTCACCGACAATCTGGTCTTCGTCCACATTCTGGAAACGGATAAATTCACTTTTGAAACTGAGCGATACTACGCCCGTAGAACCGTTACGATGCTTAGCGATGATGATTTCCGCTTTTCCTCGCATATCGTTTCCCTCGCTGTCTTGCAGAATATCGTAATATTCCGGACGGTGGATGAAACAAACAATATCGGCATCCTGCTCAATAGCGCCCGATTCGCGCAAGTCGGACAATTGTGGCCGCTTGGCATTGGGATTGTCTTTGACCGAGCGGTTTTCCACCCCGCGGTTCAGTTGCGACAATGCAATAATCGGGATGTTCAACTCTTTGGCCAAGCCTTTCAGCGAGCGCGAAATCATGCTGACTTCCTGTTCGCGGTTGGTACTGAAAGTCATCATTCCGCTGGCATTCATCAATTGCAAATAGTCGATAATGATGCACTTGACGTGATGTTCCTTGACCAGACGGCGAGCTTTGGTTCGCAATTCAAAAATAGATAAGCTGGGCGTGTCGTCCACAAAAATCGGCGCATCGTAAAGCTGTTTGATGCGGTAGTTGAATTGTTCCCATTCGTAGGGTTGCAGTTGGCCGTTGTTGATGGTTTCGCCTTTGATTTCGGTAACGTTGGTAATCAAGCGTTTCACTAATTGCACATTGGACATTTCCAACGAAAAGACGGCTACCGGTATGGGCTTGACTGGATTGAGCGCCATATTTTTGGCCATCGACAGTACAAAAGCGGTTTTCCCCATGGCGGGACGGGCGGCGATAATAATCAAATCGGAATTTTGCCATCCGGAAGTATATTTATCCAAGGCCTTGAAGCCCGATTGCAGGCCGCTCATCCCGTCGGTGCGTTTGGATGCCTCGTTTATCAGCGCAATCGCATCGGTAATGATGGGGGTGATGGGGGTGAAATCTTTTTTCAGGTTTTGTTGCGAGATTTGGAACAGTTGCCCTTCGGCTTCCTGCATCAAATCGTCCACGTCGTTGGTTTCATCGAAAGCTTTGGTGGCTACGTTGGAAGAGAAGGTAATCAGTTCGCGTGCCATCGCTTTTTGTGCTACAATGCGGGCATGATATTCCAGGTGGGCGCTCGAAACGACTTTCTGAGACAACTGAGCAATGTACGGCACTCCTCCTGTGGCTTCCAAATCGCCGGCTTTCCGGAGTTGTTCCACCACGGTCAGCATGTCGATTGGCTCTTGATTGGCGGCCAAACTCTGAATGGCGGTGTATATCAATTCATGGGCTTTGTCGTAAAAACTGGCCGGTTTCAGCATTTCGCCGATAAGGGCGTAAGCGTCTTTTTCGAGCATCAAAGCACCCAAAACGGCTTCTTCGAGTTCGCGAGCTTGCGGTTGAATACGACCTATGGCTTCGGTGGGAGCCGGAGTCTTCTTTTCTCGGAAATTTTCTTTTTTCGGTGGCGCCATTGTAATATTTAATTTATAAAAGAGCGGCAAAAGTAAGAAAATATGCAACAGCAATGGTCAATCAAGTTCCGAAAAGTATAAACATCTTTTCAACGAAAAAACTTATTTATTGTATAGTAAGTCGTTTAGCAATTTTTTTACCGCTGTGTCAGGATTTTTTGTTTCCGCCAGCAAACTCACGAACTTACTGCCGATAATCGCCCCCGAAGCATTCTCAAAAGCCGCTTGCAAGGTAGCGTGATTGGAAATGCCGAAGCCAATCAATCGCGGATTGCGCAGATGCATGCCGTTGATTTTGCGGAAATAGGCTTGTTTCTGTTCATCGAAACTTGTTTGTGCGCCGGTGGTTGCCGCCGAGGATACCATATAAATAAATCCGTCGGTGTGTTGATCAATCAGACGGATGCGTTCATCCGAAGTTTCGGGAGTGATGAGCATGATGACTTTCAGGTCGTAACGGTCGGCAATCGGTTGATAGTCGTTGATGTAGTCGTTGAACGGCAAATCGGGGATAATCATGCCCGACACACCGGCTTGCCGGCAATCGCGACAGAAATTCTCAAAGCCGTATTGCATAATTGGATTCAGATAACCCATGAGAATGAGGGGAATATGCACTTCGTTTTGGATGGTTTCCAATTGTTTGAAAAGAAGTTTCAGGCTCATGCCATTTTGAAGAGCTTTCGTGCTGCTTTCCTGAATGACCGGCCCGTCGGCAATGGGGTCGGAAAAGGGAATGCCGACTTCAATCAAGTGGATACCGCTGGCTTGCAATTCCTTAATAATTGTCGGAGTATCATTCAATTGCGGAAAGCCCGCCGTGAAATAAATCGAAAGGATTTCTTTCGGTTTCTGTTGAAATAACTGGTTAATTTTGTTCATATCAATTGTTTTAATTTGTTTATGTCTTTTACTCCCGGTGCTGTTTCAAACCGGCTGTTTAAATCTATCGCGTACAATAGCGGATGTTTCAGATGCTTAATCGTTTCCAAATCCTCCAATCCGATGCCTCCGCTGAGAAAGAAAGGCGTTTTTCCGGTGTAAGCCGAAAGGATTTTCCAATCGAATTGTTTCCCTGAGCCACCGTATTGCGGTGTTTTTGTGTCGAAGAGGAAATAGTCGCAGGCGGCTTCGTAATTCAACGCGAGTTGAAAATCGGCTGCTTCTGCTACCGGAAAGGCTTTGATGACTTCGATGCCTGTTGCCCGCAATTCGCTGCATAAAGCGGGCGTTTCCTGTCCGTGCAACTGCACCATCTGCAAATCGTATGGTTGCACTTTTTCCAAGATGGTTTCTTTGCTTGCATTAACGAATACGCCTACTTTCCGGATGGAGGCGGGCAGGGGTTTTAAGGCTTCGGGAGGCAGATTTCCGGCATAACGGGGTGATTTCTCGTAGAATATCAGTCCCATCATGTCGATGGGGAGCCGGGCGATTTCGGCAATGTTTTCGAGGGATTTCAGGCCGCAGACTTTGTATTTTGGCCATGGCCCCACCCCCGGCCCCTCCCCCAAGGGGAGGGGGGGTGCGGCGACCGATACTGCAAGGACTTCCCCCCTCCCCTGGGGGGAGGGGCCGGGGGTGGGGCCTAACTCCCCAATAAACTCCCGCAACGCCCCCGCCGGCTCGCTCGTTTTCATAAAATT
>JAITXK010000136.1 GCA_031284765.1 Candidatus Symbiothrix sp. | reverse complement strand
CAGATTTTGTAAGCCGCTTGCAATAATTGCAAATCATCAGTCAAACTTTCGGCATACGCGCCGAACCACAGTCCGAAAGACGATGGCATGGCAATTTGCAAATGCGTGTAGCCGGGCAGAAGAACCCCTTTATACCGATTGCTTTGCGCAATCAAAGCATCAATTAATTTCGAAATTTCAACTACCAATTTTTGAATAGCATCGCGCGTAAACAGTTTAATATCCAGCAAAACCTGGTCATTGCGCGAGCGTCCGCTGTGAATTTTTTTGCCAATGTCACCCAATTGGCGGGTGAGCATCAATTCCACTTGCGAATGAACATCTTCAATGCCTTCTTCAATACTGAATTTGCCTGAAACGGCCGTTTGATAGATGTTTTTCAATTCGGTCAGTAAGGCTTGAAGTTCCGCAGCAGTGATTAAACCAATGCTTTCCAGCATTGTGATATGCGCCATTGAGCCTAAGACATCCGATTGGGCTAAATACAAATCCATGACACGGTCTTTGCCTACTGTGAATTTTTCAACGACTTGATCAACTTCAATGTTTTTTTGCCAAAGTTTCATATTTCGTTGTAGGATATTGCAGCCAAAACATCGGCAATCTTATTTATACCTTCCTGTAAAGGTTTGGATACCATTGGCTTAATAAACGGATTGAGGTCGGCATGAATAGTCAGCTTCATCTTTGTTTCCCGTTCGTTGTGAGGCAATAGCTGAATCCAGAGGTGGAGGCCTATCGGAGCTTGGTCGGCCGTCAATTGAATGATTTTCGGCGGTTCGCGTTCGATAATTGAAATCTTCAATTGTCCTACCGGACTGACTGAAAGCGAAACCGAGTCGCTTGTAAATGCAAAATCCTGCACTTTGTCGGCAGGAATTTTATCTTTCACGTTTTCCAGATTGTTCAAATCGGATAAAACCTCATATACTTTTTCTTGCGGATGAGGAATGATTTTTATTTCACTGATAAATTCGGTCATTTTTCGCTCCAGTTTGCGGGGTTTTTACGCCATTCCTGAAGTGTTTTTATATCCGATTCTTCAATATAATCTGTTTTCAGGGCTTCATCCAATACGGTATCGTAGTTGCAAAGAGTGGTCAGTTCCACCTTGGCATCTTTGAATTTTTCGGTGGCAATAGGAAATCCGTAGGTGAAAATGGCCACCATTCCCGATACATGGCAACCAACGTTGCGAATGGCTTCCACGGCTTTCAGACTGCTTCCGCCGGTGGAAATAAGGTCTTCAACGACAACGACTTTTGTACCGGGTTTCAAATCGCCTTCAATCAGGTTTTCCAAACCGTGGTCTTTGGGTGTTGCGCGGACATAAACGAAAGGCAGATTCAGTTCTGCAGCCACCATGGCGCCTTGTGCAATCGCGCCTGTCGCCACGCCGGCAATTGCACCCACATCTTCATATTTTTCAATGATGGTGCGCGCCAATTCCAATTTAATGAAATTGCGGACGTCGGGATAAGAGAGCGTTTTACGGTTGTCACAATATATAGGTGATTTCCATCCGGATGCCCACGTAAACGGATTGGCAGGTTGGAGTTTAATTGCTTTGATTTTAAGCAGTTTTTTCGCCAGAATTTGTTCTAATGCCTTCATTGATAGATTATTAAGTATTTGATAATTCGGAATGCATTACAAAAGTAATGATTTGAATTTAGATTTACATCAAAAAGCGAATCGTTTTTAGTTAAAAAACAAAAACAGTCAGTCTGTGATTAAATTTTGTATTTGAGTAGTTAATTTTTCAGCCTTTAATAATTGTTCGAGGGAGAGGTGCATTCGGTAACGCCAATAATGGCGGGCGTTGGCGGGAATGTTGATTCGTTCGCTCTCAATATCCGGGTTACGGAGTTCTTCATCAATAGCTAACCAGTCTTGCAAGGGGATAATCGTCAACATCGAAGGCGATTTTAAATGATTGCTGAGAATGATTCGGGCGATTTCGGGTGTACATTCTTCGGGTGCGATGCCGTCTTGTTTCAGAACTTCGTTGTAATAACGTTGCGTTTGGGAGGGGTTTTCTTGCCACCAGCCGCGAATCGTACTCATGTCGTGCGTGGAAGTCGTGCAAACGGAAAGATACGGAAGATGTTGTAAATCAGTAAATTCGACACCAAGTACTTTAGGCATCCGCTCAATATCCAAACTGAGGATTTGCAGTTGATTCATCACGTCGGGGACGGATTGAGGAATCATGCCCAAATCTTCGCCGCACACCAACATTTCCGTGGCATTGACCAACGGCGTGAGATGTTTGATTGCTTCCACTTTCCAAAATTCGTTGTGCCGGTGATAGAAATAATCGTTGTGCAAGCGGTCGAAAGCCTGTTTTTCATCCGGATGAAGAGATTGGTAAACGGCATTTTCCGCCACGGAAATGCGCGGGTGATACTGCTCCGTTTGTTTGTCATCTTCAATAAACAAAGCGGGAATGGCCGGTATCGGCACACCTGCTGTTTCTATTTCGGTCAAAGACAAGGGCAAGGCGGGACTGAAATAACCATCCAATCCGCTGTTGGCATTTGCGGGAATCTGCCAGATGCGGAAAAATCCCAAGATGTGGTCAATGCGGTAAGCATCGAAATAATCGGACATTTTGCGGAACCGTTTCTTCCACCATTGGTAATTATCGGCTTCCATTGCCGGCCAGTTATAGGTGGGAAAGCCCCAGATTTGTCCATCGGTCGAAAAAGCATCGGGAGGCGCACCTGCCTGAAAGTGCATATTGAAATAATGCGGTTCGGTTTGCGCTTCTACGCCGTCGCGACTGATGCCGATGGGGATGTCGCCTTTCAATATTATATCGTTTTGACGGGCATAATCCCGTGCTTTCGTCATTTGCAAGTAGGCGTGAAATTGCAGAAAACAGTACAAATCCGCATGAACTTCCTGATCTCTTTTTGCCGAAAATCCGGCGTAGGGCAACAGCCAGTCTTTGTTGGCTTCAAAAAATTCGGAGTAGGGGAGTGAATGGATGACCGTTTCGCCTTCCTGCTTGAAAATTTCCCGGAAGAATTGCCATTTGATACGATCCACTTTTTCGTAATCCACGCTTGGTAATGTATTTAACTCTTTCTGTTTTTGCTTGTAAAAATTTCTTCGTTTGGCATCTTTTAATGTACCCAAGGCATCCAAATTAAGATACAAAGGATGCAGGGCATAAATCGAAATCGCGTTGTAGGGATAGGAATCCAGATAAGTATGGGTTTGCGTGGTATCGTTAACCGGCAGCGTTTGAATAATCTTCATGCCGGTTGCTTTGGCCCAATCAATCAGCAAGAGCAAATCGCCGAAATCGCCGATGCCGAAACCGGTTGCCGACCGCAAGGAAAAAATCGGGATGGCCACACCGGTCGCTTTCCATAGCGGCTCGGAATCTTGAAAGGCAATATCGGGGACAAAAACAGCCTTGTTTCCTTGTCGGAGATCTACATAGCGGTTGTCGCTTTTGTCCCAACGAATGGTGGGATTTTCCAAAAATTGGCCGAGCATTCCGGGAGAAAGGAGGCAAAATTTATATTCCAATCCTTGGTAGTGATCGGGAAAAAACAGCTCGACAGACCAAAT
>JAITXK010000100.1 GCA_031284765.1 Candidatus Symbiothrix sp. | reverse complement strand
AGGGAAACGGACGAAATCAACAAGGGTTTGGAGTGCCGGTTGTATATCATCAGCACTTTATAAGGAGTATTGATGGTTGACAGGATGGTGTCGAAGGCGATGGTGTCGGTGGAAAAGCTTAGTCTGTCGCTGGGTTTGGTGGAGTAATCTTCAAAGTTATTATTGCAAGCAGATAATCCTATACAATATATAATGACACTATAAATTAAAGATTGAAATTTTTCTATTGTGATTTTAAATGTTTTCATTTTTATCTTGTATTTTTGTCCATCCATATTTTTCTAAAAATTCTGTTTCCTCATCAGCAAATGTTTTGCGCTGGTGATGACGTTGTTGCAATACAATATAGTTCCTTACTCTCGACACTTGCGATTCACTGACCGACACCGCCCAATAATCATCCTGCCACTGCAATTTATGCCGGAACAATTGCTGTTTATTCGCCCAAAAGGAAGCTTCTCCTTTAATACTATGAACGACATCAGCGATGCTTTGTTGTTTTCCTAACGAAATTAATAAATGCAAATGGTCTAAATAACCATTTACCGAATCTAAATAAATCTCTTTTCGGGTGCATTGACTCCGAATGTGTTCTCTCAAAATGTCCATTCCGGGCATCTCCAGGGTTTTGAAGTATCTTCTTTTGATAGAAAAAACTACATGTACCCAAATTCTTACATAGCTCATAGTTGTTGATTTTATTTTTTTATAGTTAATCTGATTAATTGAACTTTTTTATTGCCGTCAGCTTAAGCTGGCGGCAATGAGGAAAATTGAGAGATTTTTATAGTTTCAATAACTCAATCAAAAACTCCCACCACTTAGCAACAGTAGCAATCTCAAGTCTTTCTTCTGGAGAATGAGCGCCCATGATAGTCGGCCCACACGAAATCATATCCAATTGGGGATTTTTCTCCAAGAACAAGCCACATTCCAATCCGGCATGGATAGAAATGATTTTCGGTTTTTCTCCAAATAATTTCTCAAACACCTTTTCCGAAGTACGCAAAACCAGCGAATCCGGATTCGGCTTCCAACCCGGATAACCTGTCGATGATTCGGCTTTCGCACCGGCCAAACGGAACACGGCATGAATCCTGTTTGCCGTACTCTCTTTGGCCGAAGCCGTTGAACTGCGCTGACTGGTGGTTACCACAATCGTCCGATTTTCCTTCATCTTTACCGAAGCCAAATTAGTGGACGTTTCCACCGTTCCGGGCATATCGAAACTCCAACCCATCACACCGTGCGGCAAGGCATAGAGAGCCAAAATCAAGTTAGCACTCGTTTCCGCATCAATCACCTGCACCGGAGCCTCCACCGAATGAATGTTGAGTTTTACCTTTTTATCTTCCGCAGGCAATTCGGTCAGCAAATCGGCCTGCAATACATTGATTAGAATGCTGGCCTGTTCTTTGGAAGACAATGGGATACCCACCGTAGCGGAAGCCTCACGGGCAATGGCATTGTGCAAATTTCCGCCATCAATCGCCGAAAGCGCTACGGCGCCTGTTTTTAATAAGGAATAGAGATAGCGCGCCAGGATTTTGTTGGCATTGCCCAATTCCTTGTGAATATCGCTACCGGAATGTCCGCCCTTCAAATCGGAAACACTCACTTCGAACCAAAAATAATTCTGCGGGGCGGGTTGTAAACTATAGGTAAACGTTCCTGTCGTATTTTTTCCGCCGGCGCAACCGACACAGAACTCGCCCCATTCCTCGCTATCCAGGTTTAAGAGAATATCGCCTTGCAGAAATTTCGGATTCAGCGCGTTGGCTCCGGTCAAACCGGTTTCTTCGTCAGTTGTAAACAAGGCTACGATGGGGCCGTGTTCCAAATCTCCGGAAGCCAGAACAGCCAAAGCAGCAGCCATCCCAATGCCGTCATCGCCGCCCAAGGTGGTTCCTTTGGCTTTTATCCAATCGCCGTCGATACAGGTTTGAATCGGGTCGGTTTCAAAATTGAACGACACATCGTTGTTTTTTTCGCACACCATATCCACATGCGATTGCAGGATAATTGTTTTTGCATTTTCCCTGCCGGGAGTTGCCGGTTTACGGATAATCACATTGAGCGCATCGTCTTTTTCTACTTCCAAATGATGCTCTTGTGCAAAATCGAGTAAAAACTGCACTATCTTGCCTTCTTTCTTTGACGGACGCGGAATTTGCGTAATCCGGTCGAACAAATTCCATACCAATGAGGGAGTTAAATCGTTTATTTTCATTGCAATAATGATTAAGTATTTAAAAATTTTGAATTTGAAACCATAAAGAACGTAAAAAATCGGATAATTATCAAGAAAAACAAAGAAAATAACGATAAATACACTTATATTTGTGGGCACTAAATAGATTATTTACTTATACAAATTGAATTTATGAAACAAACAAAACGTTCTATTGCAGGCCTCTTGATAGTGGCAACGACTATTTCAATATTCATGCAATGTAAGGAAAAAGAAACTGCAAAAATCGCCACAGAATGTCCTGCCGAATCTTCAGTTAACCCGTCTATTTTACCTGTAGCATACGTTGATGCCGATTCATTATTGGCCCATTTTGAATTTTACAATGCATTAATCAACAGCTACGAAGAAAAAATGAGCAAGAGAAACAGTTCGCTCACAGCCGGTTATCAAAAACTGCAAAGCGAAGCCGCTACTTTCCAACAAAAAGTACAAAACAATGCTTTTCTTACGCAAGACCGTTACAATCAGGAACAAACCCGTCTGCAACGCATGGAAGAAGACCTTCGCAGCCGCGCTACACAAATCGAACAGGAATTGGCGGTGGAACAGCGTACCATTCAACAACAATTATCCGATTCGTTGAGCATTGGAATTAAAGAATTCAATACTCCTCAAATCTATCAAATGATTTTTACGAAAACAGGCAACAGCACCATTCTATATGCTGACAACCAGTACAATATTACCCATCAAGTACTTGAATTTTTAAATAAACGCTTCAAACCTAACAAGAAATAAAATTATTTTACCCCGAATTGCCGGCTTTGCTGAACGTTGACGGAAGAATTGCCAACCATCACGGTAAATGTTCCGGGTTCAACCACAAATTGATTTTTCTGGTTCCATAAACCCAATTCCTGCGGGCTTATGGTAAATGATACGGTGGTTTCTTCGCCCGCTTGGAGGTTGATGCGCTCAAATCCGCGCAATACTTTTTCGTAGGTCGTAACCGAACTGACATCGTCGCGAAGGTATAATTGCACCACTTCATCGCCGGAACGCATTCCAATATTCTTTACTTTCACCCGAAGGGAAAGACTTTCATCGGGGCGTATTTCGGTTTTATCCAAATGTAAATCGCTGATTTCAAAGTTCGTATAACTCAATCCATAGCCGAAGGGATACAAAGCTCCGCTGACCCGCACCGGCCCATCGGTATCGGAACCGGGTTTGAACGGAAAAGCAAACGGAATCTGTCCGACCGACTTCGGGAAGGTAACCGCCAATTTTCCCCCGGGATTATACTCGCCCCACAAGACCTGCGCCGCCGCCGGTCCCATAAATTCGCCGGGGAACCAACCGTGAACAATGGCGGGAATATGCTTGTCCGCCCAATTAATCGTTGCGGCACGACCATCAATCAGGAGCAGTACAACAGGCGTTCCGGTGGCATAAACGGCCTCCATGAGTTGCTGCTGGCGTCCCATCAGATTGAGATTGGAGCGAGAAAATTCTTCGCGAACCGTTTGTTCGTTCCCGCCTAAAACCAGAACAACGACTTCCGATTGTTGTGCCAAAGCAACTGCTTCGGCGATTTGCCGTTGCTCGGCGCTGTCCAAAGGAATCGTATATAACTCACTTTCAGGAAAATACTTATCTTTGATTTCGCAACCTTTGGCGTATTGCACATCTGCCGAAGGCAAATAGGCTTTGATACCCTGATAAACGGTTTGGATGGGTGCACGGGCAGGGCCGTAACGGCAAATCAATTGTTTGACTTCATCGGCATTCGGGCCGATAACGGCTACCTTTTTCAAGGCTTTGGACAATGGCAACAAGTTATTTTCATTCTTCAACAATACGAACGATTGCAGCGCCGCCTGTAGCGAAACCGATTGATGTTCGGAACTATGCACCATTTGTTCAACCATTTTCTTATCCCCTTTATACGGATTATCGAACAAGCCCAACCAAAACTTCACCTTCAGCACGTCTTTCACGCGGGCATCCACGGTTTGCATCGTTACTTTTCCGGAAGCAATGGCCTTGCGAAGCGGAAGAATATAGTGTTGCGGAAGCGTAAAATTCGTGCGCACATTCAAGCCCGCATTGATGGACTGCGCCACCATATCCACCGAATCGGTTGCTACCCGGTGCTTTGACAGTAAAAACTCCACCGCTTCGCTATCGGAAACGACATAGCCTTGGAAGTTGAATTGATTACGCAACAATTCCGTCAGAAAGTAGGCATTGCCGGTAATAGGGATGCCATCGTAATCATTATAGGAACTCATCACGCCCAACGCGTGCCCATCCACAAAGGCCTTCCGGAAAGGCTCTATATACAAGGTACGCATTTCGCGGGGCGCTACATGCGGGTCGGTGCGCGTTCCCTCGTCACGACCACCCACAGGCACGGAATAGACGGCAAAATGCTTGGGTGTCGAAACCAATTGATGTGCCTGCAAGGTTTTAATCATCTGCAAGCCCAACTCTCCCGCTAAAAAAGGATCTTCTCCGTAAGATTCCACTACCCTACCCCAACGCGGATCTTGGGCAAT
>JAITXK010000003.1 GCA_031284765.1 Candidatus Symbiothrix sp. | reverse complement strand
GCAGTTGGTACAATATGATTCGCGCAGGTTCCACCATTTCGTTGGAAGCGTGGGACAATAAATACAAGTCCGACCAAGATTGGAATCATATCTGGGGAGCCGCCGCAGGTAATCTGATTACCCGTAAACTGATGGGTATCGAACCGATTGAACCCGGATTCGGAAAAATCCGCATCAAACCCCAACCGGCAACATTGAAACACGCTGCAATCAAAGCTCCTTCCATTCGGGGTGATATTTATGTTTCCTTCGACAACCAACCCGGCGAACGATTCACTTTAGAAGTGGAAATTCCTGCCAATAGCGCCTCCGAAGTTTGGTTGCCCAAACTATCGGCAAAATATCGCCTTACAGTGGACAACATAACTCAGAGAGGAACTGTTGACGGAGAGTTTGTCAAAGTAGAGATTGGTTCGGGAAAGCACAGCCTTGTAATTTTAACGGATTGACGATACTTTCTTGTAGCGATATACGCAATGCGTGGCTTCGCAAAGTCGGCAGGTATAGGGGTTGAACTGCACATTTGCACCGATGCCGATGATGCCGCTAACCGATTTAACGGGTTGCATCAAAGCGCTTTCGGTCAAACGGATACCCAATGTGTCCGGCAGTAGAGCGAATAATTTATGCTGTTCGGCGGTTTGCCAGCCGCAATAACCGGGGCTGTAACGGTTGGTGATTTTCAAGCCCTTGTCTTTCATGTCGTTGCTCAGCGATTGCTGTATTTTGTCGATAGCCGCTTCAACCACCACGCCGCCCATAATATCGGCAATGAAGCCTGCTAGCGGGTCATTGTTTGTCATCATCTGCTTCGACCATTTTTCGATGCCAACGCCTGCCGTACAGACAAACAGCGCAACTTGCTCGCTGTGTTTCAATTGGTGGAAAATGATCTTCCCTGTCTGAAAATTCGTACCTTCAACGAGCAGACTGTGTTCGTCATTGTCGAAAGTCAGCCCGTCTAATATATAGTAACCGCCGCGGATGTCGTAGCAGTCAGTAGTTTTGTCCATCACTTCCCTGACCATCGCTAAGATATCTTCGGGCAAATCGCTGTCGTAGCCCAACATCGGAGCGGCAGCCTGCGGATCGACTGCCAGCTCCCGAAGGGGAATATTAAATTGAGTAAATGCGGTCATAGCGGGATTATACGGCTATCTTTTCGAGCCAGCCCGTTAATTCCACCGGGTCTTTGCTGTAATTATCCGCGCCTATTTTAGCTGCAAAACCGGCATTCAACGGCGCGCCGCCTACAGTTACTTTGGTTTGCGGGTATTTTTCGCGAATGGAATTGATAATTAATTCCATATTGACCATGGTAGTCGTAAGCAATGCCGACAAGCCGACAATAGCATCCGGATACGTATCAAGCGCCGTCACAAATTGTTCGGGTTTGACGTCCACACCCAAGTCAATGACTTCCCATCCTGCACCTTCGACAATCATGCTGCACAAGTTTTTACCAATATCATGCAAATCACCCATGACGGTTCCTATCACCACTACGCCTTTCCGTTTCACCTCGCCCGATTGAAAAAACGGTTTGAGATGTATCATAGCGGCAGACATCGCTCTGGCGGATAGCAACATCTGCGGAATGAAAATCTTGTTTTCCGCAAACTTTTGTCCCACAGCATCCATCGCCGGTACCAAAGCCAGATTCAAAATATCGCCGGGGGTAACACCTGCATCCAAGGCTTGTTTGGCTAATTCGTTCGCTCCGTCCTGATTCTTCATCTGGGGAGGATAAGGAGATGTGCGGTTTTCTTTCCCGTTTTCCACACAGATTCTAAGTTGTTCAAGTAACTGATTCATACTGATAATAAATTTAATGATTAATATTTATTTATATTAAAATCCCACAATCGGACGCAAAATTTCTATTTCCTTCATGTCCGCAATCATAATATAGAGATAGAGTCCGGTCGGCTCTAAACTATCCATAAGCAGGCGCAGTTCACCGGAAGTAAAAGAACCCCGGATTAGCAGAGATTTCTTCGCTTTCTGCACCATTTGAAAATAGGGTATCATGGTTGCTACGGGAGGACCACCCACATCGTTATTGATTTCAAAACAGTGCAGGGTGGGAATGTCCAACATTTGATCGAGTACCATCATGCTTGTAGCGTGCAAGTGCATAAATGCACTGCCGAAATGAGAAGAAATCCGAGCATCCACCGCTTTGAGATATTGTCCGTATAAATCAGGAGACATAACGGCAACCGAATCTTCCTGCAGACGGGCAATTGATTCAGGCGCCCACAGGTTGTACTGGGCATCGTAATATCCACCGCAGAACAAAGGTATATGTTCCCATGCTTCTTTAGTTATGTCGATAAAGAAATCGCCCATCCGTTCAAGAAAAGCGGATATATGTTCAGGGTCAATCAGCAAGTCCATAACGGCTTGTTCATGCCCACGGAAAGTGACTGCATAATCCATAGGTCCGTTCAACATTCCATGTGTGATAGGATATTTGCCTGCCGAACTCTTGACTAAGACATCTATAAATTCGATGTATTTTTTACACCAAGGAGAGTTTCTGTCGAAACCTATTTTGTCTATTTCTTCCCATGACAGGTTCATCGGTTCGGCTACGACGTTTCCGGGGAGCACTCGCATACTGCTGCCGAGGATGGCATCACCCCACATAAGCATTTGGGCAGGACAAGCGCCGCGGAAAATATCATCGTCTATTGTTTCGCCTTCGCGCAACAATGTTTCCTGATCGTCGAGAAAATCTTCAGGAACAACCATGTCCAGAGTTAAAGGGGCATCTTTTCCCCATGCTCTGCTGGCTTTAAATTCATCCAAAGGGAACCAGCTTTTGAATGAAAAGCCTATCAAGGGTCTTTTTACACTCTCCCTGCTCCAGAACTTTTTATATCCTTCTACTTTTGCCGGATCATTTCCGAATTCATATTTCACATCTGTAAAAATTATGAATTATTAATCGCTTATCTGTTTGTTGCAACGGTTTTCCTTTTGCAAAAATGACAGGGGGGATTGCCCCTTTGGGAAGGAATATTTCCGCTTTTTTCAATTGCCCATATTCCCATGACATATTGACGATATACCCGCCTTTAGCGCACAATCCTGCTATTTCGCCTTCCGGCCATTCTGTGGGTAGCGCGGGAAGCAAGTATAAATTATCGTTTTCCGATTGAAGCAGCATTTCGGCAAAAACACCCGGTGTCGCCATTGAAGCGTCCACTTGCATCCTGTACCACTCACCGTTGTAAGGTTGGCTGTTCATCAAGTTTTCAAATCCGGTTTCCTTCGTCATCAGATTGAAAATTTTGATTGCCCGTTCACCGTCATGTAAGCGCGTCCAACAAGCGATACGCCATGCCATTGACCAATTGCCTCCTGTCCAGGGCCAGATAGGGGTGATAAATCCTTCTTCCCGCATGTTGAGGGAAACTTTCGCCGCTTCCGCCAATTCGGGCGTTTTATTGACCGATATCATTTCTCCGGGATAGACCGCATAAAGATGAGCAATATGCCGATGATGGTCGCGTGCATTATCGTAATCTTCCAACCATTCTTGCAACTGTCCATATTTTCCTATTTTCAGCGGATAAAGTTTGTTCCAAGCTTCGAATACTTTTTGGCGAAACTCCATATCGATATTCAGCGCTTCGGATGCCTTGATGACATTTGAAAAGAGGTCGTACACCATTTCAATATCCTGAAAACAAGGCACTGTGAAAATATGCGTTTTTAATACACCCGGTTCGCCATCGGTATCCGTGTATTTTGCCACCTTTCCATCTTTCATCAGTATGGGATGTTCTGCCGATACAGACGGAATGCTGATGAGGTATCCGTCTTTTTCCACTAAGTTTTCCAACCAAAACACAGCTGCCTCCTTCATAATAGGATAAGCCCTGTTTTTCAGATATTCAACGTTGCGGGTATATTCGTATTGCGACCACAGATGACGGCAATGCCAGGCAGCGCCCACCGGATAAAGTCCCCATTTAAGGTTGATGCCTGGAGCCGCGTACCCCCAGATATTGCCTTGTGTGTGGCTGACCCATCCTTTTGTCCCATAGTAAGAAGCGGCTACCTTTCTTCCGCTTGGAACAAGCGCTTCTATCCATTCAATATAAGCTTCCTGACATTCCGGCAGGTTAGTAGGCCCACAAGCCCAATACATCTCCTGCAGATTAATATTACTTTGGTAATTTCCCCACCACGGGGAAGATATATTTTCATTCCACACGCCTTGAAGGGTTGAAGGCAGAGTTCCCGGACGCGACGCACTGATGATAAGGTAACGCCCCAAATTAAAATATAAAACTTTGAGCGCAGAATCATCGGTCGTACCTTTCTTCAATAGATTAACCCGTTCATTAGTGGGCATTTTGGCTATATCTGGGTTGCCAACCATAGTAAATTTCACACGGTCAAAAAGGTTTTTGTAATCCTTGATATGCGTATCTTTAAGTGCCTGATATCCTTTAGCAAGTGCATTTGATATGTTTTTTTGCGTTTCGGCAATAGGGTCAATGCCTTTATAATTCCTGCCGTTTGCTTTGTATTCCGTATCAACGGAATAAATCAACGTAACTTTATCAGCATTGTCCACACTCAGTATTTTATCCTTGAAAGCGACCGTTCCGCCTTCCGGTACAAGCACGATGCGGATGCAGAAATCCAAGCCGTTGTTTTTTAGCTTTCCGCGAAAAACGATTTCATGTATATTATCATGCGCATTGTATTTTAAATCCTCAAATTCGTGTGCAAGCTGATGATTAACATCAAAAGATATTTTATCTTTCTTATCGGAAGAAAACCGGCAAACCATGACTTTATCAGGATAACTGCAAAAATATTCACGCGAATAATGCGTTCCGTTCAATTGATAGGAAACGGTTGCTAACGAATTGGCTAAGTCTAAAGCGCGGACATATTCAGTTGCCTCACCCTCATGATTTTCGAAGTTCAGCAACAATTGCCCAACCATAGAAAAAGCACCGAAGTTGTCGAAAGTGCCTTTCATATAAATGGCGCAAAGGGAATCAGCCTTAGCATATTCATCCGCTAAAATCAATTGGCGTATCAATGGCAGTTTTTCCTTTCCGCCTTCGACAATTCCATAATTATAGTTTGCCATCACATTGGGACCGCCTGCATAAAATGTTTTTTCGGCAATATCTAACTGTTCCTGTGCGACACCGCCGTAAAACGATGCGCCCATATATCCGTTGCCAATGTGCAAGGATTGAGAATTCCACTCTTCAGCCGGGTATGTGAACCATAAAGTTTTATCTGGAGGTGTGAGGCTTCCGTAATCGGTATCCGAAGGAATTACCCGTACAGCACCGGCTTGATGTCTGGGATGCTTCGGAGAAAACTTTTCCGGCACTTGCCTCTGCACTATACCTTGCCCGTAACTTATTAAACCGTTCAATCCAAAAAATATACTCAGAAAAGTGATTTTAACCCTTGATTGATGCATATTATACGAATAACTTATTCTTGTTAAACTCCCGTATCGCTTCGAAAAGCGTGATGATATTCTCCGGAGGTACATCGGGAAGAATATTGTGTACGGTATTAAATACAAAACCACCCCCCGCCGAAAAGATTTCCATGCGTTCAAAAACCATGTCGCGTATTTGCTGGCGACTGCCAACATTCAACGTACCAACATTTTCAATGCCTCCGCCCCAGAAAGTACAATCTTTTCCAAATTCCTTTTTCAGAAATTCAGGTGACATATTGTGAGCATTGGTTTGTACGGGATTAAATATTTCAATGCCCGCTTCAATCATGTCTGGCATCAAAGCGGATATCGAGCCGCAGGAATGGATGAATGTGTGCATAGTGCTATGCGTTTTCACATAATCACATAAGATTTTGTGACGCGGTTTGAATAACTGCCGATATACTTCCGGATCCATGAACGGACCGGAGGTCATGCCCAAATCATCGCCGAAACGGATAATATCCACAACATCGCCCACCGAAGCACAC
>JAITXK010000043.1 GCA_031284765.1 Candidatus Symbiothrix sp. | reverse complement strand
TGGACGTAAACTCCGAAGGCGAAACCATCGAAAAAAATGATGTATTTGGTTCGATAGAAGCCGTAAAAACCGTTTCCGATTTGTTGATGCCGGTCACAGCGACTGTATTGGAAGTCAATCCTGCCTTGGAAGACCAACCCGAATTAGTCAATTCCGACCCTTACGGCGAAGGCTGGATTATTAAAGTGGAAGTGAGCGCTCTTTCCGATGTGGAAAAATTGATGAGTGTTGCACAATATACAGCTCACGTGGGTGCATGAAAGCAATCGTAAGTATCATCATGGGGAGTACATCCGACCTCCCCATCCTGGAAAAAGCAGCAAAACTGTTGGACGAATTTGAAATCCCCTTTGAAATGAATGCTTTGTCGGCGCATCGCACGCCTGCTGAAGTGGAAGATTTTGCTACCCGTGCCAAAGCAAGGGGCATTGAAGTCATTATCGCCGCTGCGGGAATGGCTGCCCATTTGCCCGGTGTGATTGCTTCGATGACGACTTTGCCGGTCATCGGCGTACCCATCAATGCGACTTTGGACGGAATGGATGCCTTGCTGGCCATCGTACAAATGCCTCCGGGTATTCCTGTCGCAACGGTTGGAATCAACGGTGCAATGAATGCGGCTATTTTGGCTGTGCAGATGTTGGCCGTGAAGGACGAAACCTTGCAAGCGAAACTGGCGGATTACAAGGAAAATCTGAAAACCAAAATCGTAAAGGCTAACGCAGAATTAGCTTCTGTACACTATCGCTTTAAAACGAATTAAAAGGCTGTCATCAACATGCTTCAACGAAGAAAAACGTCCGTTGTCAACATTGGTACTACGCCGATGGGTGGAGAGCATCCGATACGGATTCAATCCATGACCAATACCTCCACGCTGGATACGGAAGGCAGTATTCAACAAGTCGTCCGAATCATTGAAGCGGGGGGAGAATTGGTTCGTTTGACGGCGCAAGGCATTCGTGAAGCCGAAAATCTGCAAGCTATCAGGGATGGTTTGCATGCTTTGGGCTATCATACACCTTTGGTGGCCGACATTCATTTCAATCCGAAAGCAGCGGAAGCGGCTGCACAAATCGTTGAAAAAGTGCGGATTAATCCGGGCAATTTTGCCGACCCGGTCAAAACATTTAAAACCTTTGAATACACGGAGGAGGAATATCAGCAGGAAATCGACAAAATCAAAGAGCGTTTCATCCCCTTTTTGAACACTTGCAAGGAACACCGGACGGCTATTCGCATCGGCGTGAATCACGGTTCGTTGTCCGATCGCATTATGAGCCGTTACGGCGATACACCCCAAGGCATGGTCGAGTCATGCATGGAGTTTTTGCGTATCTGTGTGACGGAGCATTTCCCTCATGTCGTGATTTCCATTAAAGCCTCCAACACGTTTACGATGGTGCAAACCGTTCGCCTTTTGGTGGAACAGATGGATCAGGAAGACATGCACTTCCCGCTACATCTGGGCGTTACCGAGGCTGGTGATGGCGAGGACGGACGCATCAAATCGGCCGTGGGCATCGGCACGTTGTTGTTGGAAGGCATCGGCGATACGATTCGCGTTTCGTTGAGCGAAGACCCGGAAGCAGAAATACCGGTGGCACGTGCCTTAGTCGAACATACTACCCGGCGCAGGCAAAACGCACCGGCTGCCGGCATCGCGAAGATTGCTTCGTGTCAACCGGCGTCTGCGTACAGCGCTACACCAATCGTTATTTCCGACCGCAGCCAAACGGCCGATACCTCTGTTGACGAAAATCTGATGCCTGATTATCTCTATACCAAGGAATCTTCTTTTAAGCCTTTGAGTCTGAACGATATAAATGAAGAAGCACTCATTGACATCCGGAAATATCCGGAGACAATGCTTCTTCTTTTCTCCGAAGATAACAATGTTTACGAGCAAAAAGCCTGTATTGCAGCCTTGCGACAGGCGGAAATCACCAACCGCATCGTTTTGTGGAATACGTACGATGAAACGGATTTGGCCACCTTCCAAATCAAAGCGGCCACCGATTGCGGTTCGTTTTTCTTGGACCGCTGGGCCGATGGATTGATGTTGAGCAATGCAAATCAACAACATCCGCCGCAAGCGATTGATGCCTGTAGTTTCGGCATTTTGCAAGCCACAGGCCGGCGCATCAGCAAAACAGAATACATTTCCTGCCCCAGTTGCGGACGTACTTTATTCGATTTGCAAACCGTTATCAAAAAAGTAAAAGCTGCTACAAGTCATCTAAAAGGTTTGAAAATCGCCATCATGGGCTGCATTGTCAATGGCCCGGGCGAAATGGCCGATGCCGATTATGGATACGTCGGCGCCGGCATCGGGAAAGTCAGTCTTTACAAAGGCAAGCAATGTGTTTTGAAAAACATTCCCGAAGCAACGGCTGTTGATGAGTTGATGAAGATCATTGCTAATTCACAATAGAAAGATAAACTGAAGCGCTATCGAATTGTTTGCTGCAATTGAAATGCAATCCCTCTTCCATCAATGTTTTGCTTGAAAGCGTTTTACCGTTTTCGGCGCAAGCGGCAGACGCAGGAGCATCGATATTCACTTCTTCCACCTTGTACTGTTTGCCGGGCTGTAAGCCTTGCAAAGCGACGGTAATTCCTTGATTATCATTCTTTACCTGATATACGAAAACCACGGCTTTATCCCGCGCTTCCGATACGTATGAAACAACCGAACGGTTTGTTTTATAGGGAGATACCAAACGATAGATATCACCCAACTGCACCACGGGACGAATTTTTGCTTTATACACTTCCACGGCGCGCTTCGTGATTGCCCGGTCCTTTTCCGACATCGTTACCGGATTGGCATCCATGCCGAGGCAACCGCTCATCGCAACATCGAAAGCAAACTTGAACGGCTGTTTTCCCATGTGAGTCACGTGCGCTCCTTGCACTTTAGCGGGGAAAATGTGCGAGCTACCCCATTGGATAAACACCCTGCGGAGCGGATTGGTATTGTCGCTCGTCCAAAATTCATGGAAATAACGCAACGCCCCGTAATCGCAACGCGCACCTCCTGCCGAACAAAGCATCATCTGCAAATCGGGATTGGCTTTGACCGTTTCGTTGAAAACACGATACAATCCCATCGTGTATTCGTACCAAAGATGTTGCTGCTGCTTGCCCAGATACTGCGAATACGGATTGTGGAAGGGACTGTTGCAATCCCATTTCACAAACGAAATATCGGGATATGTTTTCAGAATAGCATTGAATGCGTGGATGCAAAAGTCCTGCACGTCGGGATTCGCCAAATCCAGCACGTACTGCCCGCGTTGCAAATGATGTTCCCTGTCCGGCTCTGTCAGCAGCCATTCGGGATGTTCTTTCACCAAACGCG
This sequence comes from Candidatus Symbiothrix sp., assembly GCA_031284765.1. Taxonomy (GTDB): domain Bacteria; phylum Bacteroidota; class Bacteroidia; order Bacteroidales; family Azobacteroidaceae; genus Azobacteroides. Next base: position 4,843 of record JAITXK010000043.1, on the reverse strand, counting down.
CTTCAGGATTCGCCATTTCCATCTCTACCCATAGACCAAAATCAATGCCGGTTTCTTTAGCCGCTTCGATAATCGGTGTCATGCCGTGCGGGTGCATTTTCGGAGTTGAATTCCATTCGCCCAAGACCCGCGCTTTGTTTTCGAGGCCAAACCATCCGTCGTCCAGCAAAAAGAGTTCGAAACCCAAATCGTGCGCCGGTTTCAGGAAAGGAATAATGACCGGGTCGGAAGTATTCATCCCCGTAGCTTCCCAGTTGTTGAAAATCGTGCGGAGGAGTGCTGTGTTGCCTTCGCGCACATTGTAATTCAACGCCCAACGATGCAGATTGCGGCTGGCATGTCCCTTCCCCTGAGTGCTGTAAGTATAGATCAATGCCGGCGTTCGATAGGTTTTTCCCGCCGGCAAAGTATAATCGGCCGACCATGGATTCATGCCCGAAAGGACAGTCAACTGCCCAGAAGTAGCCACTTCGAATTGCAGACGGTAGTTGCCCGACCACGCCAGCGACCCTGCCAGCACCTCACCTTCGGTTTCCGACGGCTCTTTGTTGCCCAACGAAATCATGAAATGTTGCTGACGGCCGTTGGAACTGGTAATCCCCCATTTATTTTCCAACACTTTCGAACCGACGGTCAAGGGATATTCGTCGATTTGGAACTCATTCGCCCAATCACCCGTAAATTGCGTGAGCCAATAGTCACGAGCATGCAAAGTCAAAGCCGAGGAGGCAGCTTCCTTCACCACCACAGCTTGAGGTTCTTGGTGACGGATTTCCGACCATTGTTCCATCACATTCTCCTTTTTATAGGTTTGATAGAAGAGATCAACGAAAAACGGATAAGTATCATCTTTCAAATGAATAACGGTGATTGTGACGTTATCATCGGTGTTCGTGGTCTCATGATTCACATATTTCAGTTGGGTGGAGGTGTGACCGTCGGCATGAACGACATGCAACGCGGGTTCGCCCCAATACGTGAACCGGCTATTGCTCTGGATGGTTGGATACGCCTGCTCCTTTTGTTCGCCGTTGCGAAAAACAGATTCGAGGCCGGCTTGTTGACCGAAATACTGTTGCAATAAGTTGTTTTTCTTATCCATTGCCAGAGTCAGCAGCGTTTGACCAGCGCCAATTTCGATGATGCGGCAATCGGGTAGGGCCGCCGGTTTGCCTTCTTCCATTTCAAAGAAAGCATTGGCCCAGTCGGCGTGATCGGAGCTGATGCCGTCGTTGCCTGACAATGCTTCCAATACCACTGTGTCAACCTTTTTCAATTGAACATCCACTTTGGCGGGTTTATCTCCACCGTGCATTACCGGGGAACGGAACAGCTCTTTGCCGTCGGCGGTGACCACGAAAACCACCGAACCGCGTGTGCCGACCTCATCGTCCACACCCACCCAGGCGGAGAAACGTTTGGCTTTGCCATTCAGCGAAACGATAAACTTGCTTTCGGCGTGTGTGCCCACGCCCTGATATTCTTTGCCGTTGAGGCGGATAGGATTGCGATCGATGCTCTTGTTGGCCACGGCCTTGCCGTAGCCGGTCGTCATCAGCGGCAGGGATAAATCACTCAGGTTTACTTTAGTTTGTGCCTGGAGGAGGAATCCGGAGAAAAGACATAGAAATGCCCAGAATGAAATACGTTTTGTCATGTTGATATTGTTTTTTTACACGACAAAGTTAATGTTTTTATGTGATTTATGGCTAAAGAATCCGTTTCATGGGGCGATTTTGACTCTGATGTTCTGATTTACCGGAATGGAACACGCACGCACGAGGATACTTTTTTCATCACTGGCTGTTTTTGAATTATCAGCAGTCATGGTACAGCTTATTGTTGCCTTGTGAATGGCTTTCGGATCATTGTGTGTATAAGTCGCTCCTGTGCCGACTTGCGTTCCATTGAGCTTCCAAATATAAGCAGGCGCACTTCCTCCATTGACCGGATTAGCGGTAAAAGTAATGGACGAAACAGCATCAGCACACACAATAAATCCCGGATTAGCCGTTATGGAAACCGAGGGGGGGGCTACCACCGTAGTCGTAACTGCCTTTATTGTACCAATTTTTACAGCAACACTATTGGATCCACTGAAACCGGTTATCGTAGCTGTGACTGAAGCGCCGATTGCTGCCGTAGTAGAGGCTGTGAGTGTGAATGTAGCGCTGTCTTTTCCATCAGGAATCGTTACGGAAGTCGGTAAACTTGAAAAGGCGGTGGTCGTTCCGGTGTATCCAATCGCAGCCGTTAAGTCTCCGTTGGCAGTAACGCCGGTGGGCAATTTTATAGTATAAGTAGCACTTTCACCATTACTTACACTCTTACCGGTAGCTGACGCATAGTTTACTTCGGTTGTCACGGTTAGTGAGGACGGCGATACGCCGCTTGGAGAAACCGTTTGAGCAAGCCCGGAAAACTGGGCACTTCCGACCGAATACTGTCCGTACTTTGCCGTAGAAACCGGTATGGTAAGTACGCCAGTGACATCCTTAGGCAAAGTTGCACCACTAACCGAACAGGAAGTGCTTCCGCTTGACCCGGAATAAGAGCCGCCGGTAAAGCCGCTTCTTGTAACCGTACCGCTCGCCGGTAAACCCGTCGGCATGGTCAACGTATAAGCAACACCTGTAATTGAGGAAGAACCTAAGTTTGAGGCGTTTACAATTAAATCAATCGGAGTTCCAACAGCAACCTTCAAGTCTTTGTCATTATTGCGGTTACCATTGCGTTCTTTAAATGCCCAGTCTAAATTAGCTCTAGTGGTAATATCGGCAGCGATAAACCAGGATGTTTGGATAACCGTAGTCTTTCCGGTCGGAATATTATCGTAAATAACGCCGATTCCATTATCAGTAGTCACTTGATAATCAAATGTATTGTTAGGCGCTTGAGTTAAATACTTGTCCGGAGTTCCGACAGGAGACCATGCGGCTGAATATGCCCGATCAAAACGTCTGGATCCATCCGCATAAAAACCCAACATGTCACCTCCACTACTCGTACTATTGATACAACCGATAAAATTCAAACCCCGCACTTCCGCCGGCGTTAATTCATATGTCTTATTGCTATTATTAAGAGACACCGAGCCTCTTTTCACATCGGGAGAGGTAATTGCCCGAGCAGCATCCTGACTATTCACGTAGGTATCAAATGCATAAGCATAAGAAATCAGCGTACCGGCCGGTATTGCGTCGGCAATAATCGTAGCAGAAAATGCCAGACGGTCTTCCGAGGTGTTATAATCAACCCGAAAATCAACGTAAAATGGTATATTTGTACTATACGTTCCGCTGTATCTTTTTGCTATATGTTGTATCGTACCGGTAGTGACCGCTGAAACATTCGAAGCCTGTAATGCTGATATTCCAGTAGGGGGGCTTCCACACTTACTATCAGTACATTCACCGCTTTTATATAGCGTGTTACCTATTTTTATAGCGAAAATCGTCTCATAATTCGCGTACATTTGCTTTATCTCATTACCGGAAGCGTTTTTTTTGTACAAGTAAAATGTTCCATTGGCATTTAGTCTAAATACCATTTTGCCGTTTCCTCCATCCATCGTATAGGCGGTGTCGGCTTGCACAAGCTGTATGGGTAGCAACGATGTTGCCATTATCAAGCATAGAAATATCTTCTTTATGCAAGAAGACATGGATATATCTTTCATACGAATAATCTATTAATTTTTTTTCCGAATAAGGATAATATTGACAAACGCATTCTCCGGTGGGATGGGAGATGAGCCTACTTTCCTGTAGGTTATTACTCCGGCATCCGATATACTGCTGATAGAGATCGCAGTATTATCATAATCGGTCACCACATAATAGAAATCGGTGGCAGAGACGGTTTCATTAAATTCGGGGACAGAGGTCAGCGAAGCGCCTGCGCTTACCACCCGATGGAGTGCGGTAGATGCAAAATTAGCTTGATAAACATTGAACACATTACAAATGGTATCGCTGGTTGTTTGCGGCCATTTCAGATTGAAAGAAGGCAGATAAATAGATCCAGAACTTTCATCACCGGAAGATTTCCATTTTTCACCCGTCCACACATACATGCCGGGGTGAAAATCGGCGTTATCGGTCGTGTTATACACCTCCAAACCGACGTGGCCGGGTTCTGTCTGCCCCGCTGCCCGAAGGGGTTGCAATGTAGTCAGACTCGTTAAGTGTACGCGAGGCAAAGACAAGCCTCCTGAGGCGTCTTCCGTAGCGGAAGGATTCAAATCCAAAAGAGACCCTCTCACAGGAGCGATATCGGGATCGCCTCCGATTTTAACTTGTGCTTGTACTTGTGTAAATACACCATTGACAGCAATCATTAGGACCACCATCAATAAAAAAACCGATCTTTTTTTCATTTTTCCGTGTTTTTTTAATTTATGAATTATACTTAGTCTATCTTAATTTCCCCTTAAAAATTTCGGGGCAAAAGTAGTGCTATTTTTTTTATTTCACCAAGTGTTTGGGTGATTTTTCAGGGCAAAACGGATATTTTATCTGTTATACGAACGTATCTTCAATTGTTTTTCAAACTCCTTTCGGGACAACGCTGTGCTGACCTTTACTTTCACCTCCTTCCCCGGCAATAAATCAAAGTAATTGTCTTCAAAAAAGTGATCTATTCCATCCATAGACAGAAAGACGGCGCGGGCAAATCGATCCGGTTGCAAGCTAATCTCATAGCCTCCGGATATCGCCTGAATGTTACGACTGATTTTCACTGCGGGGAAGGGAATGTCTTTTTGCAGGCTTAGGAAATAACGGTTGGTATAGATTTCTCCGCCTTTATCGGTAAAAGTCACAGACACAAAGCCTTCATTCGC
>JAITXK010000193.1 GCA_031284765.1 Candidatus Symbiothrix sp. | reverse complement strand
CCATGGCTTGAACATGCCGTATAACTTCGTTTGTGCACTCACGCTTCCGCTGTAGTTATAGAGGCGGTAGAAGCCGTAAGTGGTATCGGAATTGACTACCTGGTTTTTGTCGTAATCATATTTGCGGTCGATTTTCGTTGTTGCCCACGTTTCATTGTAGGTAACATTGGGTGTAATGGTGATATTTTTCAGAAAATTGAATGAGGCTGAAACGGGAATCGAGTGTTTGGCGCCGTTTTTCCAATCCTTAATCAAATTTTTCTCAAAGAATTCGTATTCTTTTACTCTTGGAATACTATTGGAAAAAGTTCCCGTATAGCTCATGCGGATGTTTTCGTACCACTTGGCCGAACCGATTCGTTCTTTCTTCTGAAACGGGTAAATTTCCCGCATCGTCACCGTCAAGTTGGGAAAGGTAACGCTCAACACCGTATCTTTGGAAATTTGATTGACCGAAGCATTGCTACTAAAAGAAAACGGACTTCCCGGCGGACGATAACTGTAACTGACACTGGATGCCTTCATGTTTTCCGTATAATCGCCGGAATATATACTGCTTAAATTATTTCTGGAATACGAACTGGTGGAAAACTGTACATTGCCCGAGAATGTGCTGAACGGATTGGCTTTGGCATCTTGGCTGTGACTCCAATTCAATTTGAAGTCGGTGGATTTGGAATAATCTTTTTCACCCCTGTCACCCGTTACGGTTACCAAATATCCGGCATCCAGATTGCCCGAAAATTTATACTTTTTGCGGTAGTTGGAGCGAGCGTTAAGTCCCCACGAACCTTTGGTGTAAATTTCGCCCGTCAAAGCCAAGTCCACATAATCGTTGAATGCAAAATAGTATCCGCCGTTGCGCAAGGAAAAACCCCGTCGCATTTCATCGCCGTAGGTCGGCATGAGAATTCCCGAAGAATAATCTTTGGTAAACGGGAAAAATCCGAAAGGAATGGCCACCGGCAAAGGCACGTCTTCAACTACCAGATAAGCAGGGCCGGTAACGATGTTTTTACCGGGACGTATTTTGGCTTTGGTCAGTTGCAGCCAAAAGTGCGGATGTTCGTGTTCGTCGCAAGTCGTATAACGCCCATCGCGCATATACAAGTCCTCGTTGGGCATGCGTTTGGTTTCGTTGGCGGTTACATAGCCTTCGCCCTGTTGCGTAATCACGTCCGTGATTTTCATTTTCTTGGACTTGAAATTGTAATGCGCCTTTTTCATTTCATATTGCGTATCACCTTGTTTGAACACCGGATAGCCGAATTCATCGCCGATGGAATCTATGGCGTATGTGGCATGTACCAGACTGCTGTCGGCATCCACTTCGATATATTCGCCGGTCAAATTCAAATCTTTATATTGAATGGCGCTTTCACCATAGAGGAAAATGCGGTTGTGTCCGTTCATAATCATTACCATCGAATCTTTGGCGGCGGTTTGGATGGGGGCGTCGATGGCATTGCTTTTTTGGGGAGCAGCAGGAATCGAATCTTTGGCTTGATGTTGAATGGAATCTCCCGTCAGCATTGTTTGTGTGGAATCGTTGGGTAGCAACAATGTTTTCCCCGGATTGCTGTACCGTATATCATCCTGCGAAACAGCATATTGTCCGATGCAGCCCAATAGCAAAACCATCCCGATTTTGAAGGTCTTCAATCTATTCATAAAATAGTTTCATCATTTCATCCCAACGTTGAACGGAAGACAATCCATATTTGGACAACGCTCTTCTAATCTGGTCTATTGTTTTTTCCTTCTCCGGATTGGATTTGGAATAAAATTTATCAGCGAAACAAATTAATTTTTCTTCAATGGTTTCCGGCAACATGTCGCGATGAGGCAACAGAAGGTTCCTTTGGATGATTTCTTTTTTCGACAAGCCCGTTCCCGTATGCCGTTCGCAAACCAAAGCATGGTTGTTAAAACCTTCTTTCCGCATCAAATCGGCGCCTAAATAGCCGTGACAGATATAGGGATAAGAGCCGAAACATTGAATTTCAGGGGCGTCGGTCAAAAAGATGCCAATGTCATGCAACATTGCCGATTCACCAACGAACTGCCGGTCAATATTCAATTCGGGATGTATATCGGCAATGGCGAGCGCTTTATGGGCAACGGCCTTGCTGTGCGATACCAAGATGGTGAAAAGTTCACTATCTTCGATGTAATATTTTTTGATAATTTCTAAGGGTATCATCTTCCTTTATAAAGCAAAGCGCAAAGATAAAAATAATCTGCGTATCTTTGTAAAATATTATTCAGCTTTTACAATAAAAAACAGGTACGAATGAAATTTACAAAGATGCATGGAGCGGGTAACGATTATGTATATGTTGATTGTTTCCGCGAAAAAGTAAACAATCCATCGGAACTGGCCATTCGGGTCAGCGACCGTCACAAAGGAATAGGGTCGGATGGTTTGGTATTGATTATGCCTTCCGAAACCTCCGATTTTCGGATGCGAATGTTTAATCTGGACGGTTCGGAAGCCCAAATGTGCGGAAATGCTACGCGCTGTGTCGGCAAATATGTGTATGACAACGGTTACACCGACCAAACTACCGTCACATTGGAAACCAAAGCGGGCGAAAAAATATTGGAATTATTTCCCGTGAACGGAAAGGTAGAAAGAGTAACGGTAGATATGGGTGAACCGGTTTTGAAAGTACAAGAAGTGCCTGTCCGTTGGAATGAAGAACAATTGATTTCTCGTGAAATAGATTTTGAACCCGAAAAATTGGCCGTTACAGCCGTTTCGATGGGCAATCCGCACGCTGTGATTTTCATGAGCGACATTGACCGGTTGGAGATTGAGAAAATCGGCCGGAAAATCGAAAACCATCCGATGTTTCCCGAAAAAACCAATGTGGAATTTGTGGAAGTTATCTCTCCCAATTATGCCAAAATGCGTGTTTGGGAACGTGGAAGCGGTGAAACACAGGCTTGCGGTACAGGCGCTTGCGCCACATTAGTAGCGGCTGTCCTGAACCGTCAGTTAGACCGCAAAGCAATTATCTCGTTGTTGGGAGGTGATTTGGAATTGTTTTGGAATCCCGATAACAATCATGTGATGATGACGGGGCCGGCGGAAACGGTTTTTGTGGGAGAGATATGGGATTAGAACACGGATAAAACAGATAAAACAGAAAAACACAGATTTATATTTCTGTGTTTTCTGTTTTTATCTGTGTTCGATTTCAACATCAATTGTTTTCCGGCCGTAATTTGCGAACCACAGCCCCCGTACGCCACATTTCGCTTTCACGCAAAGCCTTCAATTCGGCATCCAATCCCTCGCGATAATCGGGTTTGGAATTGGTGTCGATGGAGCGTTGCGCCTCGTTGCCGCAAGCGACTTCGCTGTATAATTTGGCGAAAACCGGTTTAGTGGCATCGTGAAAAGGAGTCATCCAATCCAAAGCGCCGCGTTGTGCGGTTGTTGAGCAGTTGGCATACATCCAATCCATGCCTTTTTCGGCAAACAGAGGCATCAACGATTGGGTAAGTTCTTCTACTGTTTCGTTGAATGCTTCCGAGGGCGAGTGACCATTTTCGCGCAACACTTCGTATTGTGCCAATAAAATTCCCTGGATTGCGCCCATCAGAGTACCGCGTTCGCCGGTTAAATCGGAATAGACTTCGCGTTTGAAATTGGTTTCAAACAAATAACCTGAACCCACGCCGATACCTAAGGCAATCGTCCGTTCACGGGCTTTACCTGTAGCGTCTTGGAATACGGCAAAACTGGAGTTCAATCCGCGACCTTCCAAAAACATCCGGCGCAAAGACGTTCCCGAACCTTTGGGAGCAATCAAAATCACATCCACATCTGTGGGAGGAATGATGCCTGTGCGTTCTTTGTACGTGATGCCGAAACCGTGAGAGAAATACAAGGCCTTTCCGGCCGTCAAATAGGGTTTGATGCGGGGCCACACTTCGATTTGTGCCGCATCGGAAAGCAAATACTGGATAATCGTACCGCGTTGCACCGCTTCTTCGATGTCGAAAAGCGTTTTGCCCGGAACCCAACCATCGGCAACGGCTTTATCCCACGTTTTGCCGCCTTTGCGTTGGCCAATGATGACATTGAAGCCATTGTCACGCAGATTCAACGATTGTCCAGGGCCTTGTACGCCGTAACCAATCACTGCGATGACTTCATCTTTTAAAAACTCTCTTGCTTTTTCCAACGGAAACTCTTCGCGGGTAACGACTTGTTCGTCCACGCCGCCAAAATTCATTATTGCCATGTTTTTTTAATTTATATAGTATTTATATGGATTTCCAACTAATTCTGCATCGGCAGATGGATTCGTTTTCCCTTTTGGTATCAATGATACAGGTATCATCCACATCTATGTGTTTATATAATTTCAACTTGTTTCCAAAAATGCCTTCTGCCAGATACACAATATCGAAGCGGTGGATGAATTTTTCTTTGAAGCTATTTAAATCGAAAACATTCAATACATGTTCGATATATTTCACGCTGTTGATATGTTTGTTGATATCAATGTCGCTGTAACGCACCGTATAACCCATATCCGGCACTACATCCTCAACCGGAGGTATTTTTGCCATGACCTCAATCGGGCAGATTTTATCGGCATCAATATAATCCACCAATCCGGGCATTCGTTCGGGAATATCCACCGGCCGGCGGGTTTGCAAGTCGATAGCCGCCCAGATGCTTCGTGCATAGCCTATTACCTTATCGTTTGGGTCAAGGAAACGGAAACAACGCTGAGTAAAAAACCGTGTCACATTTTCAACCCATGTTTCGACAATTAACTCTTGATTATAACCCGGGTACTCCGATATTTCAATGGATAAACGGGACAAGACCCAAGCCATATTCTTTTGGGAAATCTGTTCAAATCCGTAGCCTCGCTGTTGTGCGTGTATAGATGCCGCATCCAAACCGAAATTGCAAATAACCGGAAGTGTCGCTTTTTCGGTAAAATCGCACACATACGATTCAATATGAAACTTAAAAGAACCCACTTTGGATAGCATCATCTCTTACAATTTATTATTTGCGGCGCAAAGATAGTATTAATTTGTGTTTTTTCCACCTTAATAAGCATAGAATTCAAATGATATATAAATTCGAAGTCATTTTTTAGCATTTATT
>JAITXK010000137.1 GCA_031284765.1 Candidatus Symbiothrix sp. | reverse complement strand
ACTTCATTGTGAAGAGTATCGCCCGTGATATAGTCTTTGATGTAATAAAAATAATCATTTCTGACCACCACTTCCTGTCTGGGCAGTACCACCGTATCAACTCCCTGCTCCACTACATGGAAATAAACATACGTACTACCGCTTGTTTTATAGTATAACTTTTCGTTTTTTTTGAATTCTTCCATGGAAGGATAGTCCTTCACAATCTTGATGTCTTGTTTTTGAATATAACGTTCGATGGCTTTATTTTCTTCACGAATGTATTCCTGCATCGTTTTTTGGTCATCACAAGCGATAGTAAGCAGTGTCAAAAACAAGGCGGAAAAAACAAAAAAAGTTACTTTTCTCATATGGATGAATTTAGAGGGCAAAGATAAGTAAAAGTACATGGGTGACCAAGTGAAATAAAGTTAATGAATAAATCGAGCAAATTTGTGAAACACATCCACCATTCAATCGCTTATTTTTCGTCCGCCAACCCTTTATAGTTCAGCAGAGCAGTTTCAAACTTGGCGACGGCTTCGTCCAATGTACCGTAAAATTCCCCACCGGAAGCATTCAAATGACCGCCCCCCTGAAAAACATCGGATGCAAATTGATTGGATGGGAAAGCGCCTTTGGACCGGAACGATAGTTTAATCATGTTTTCTTCTTCACGGATGAAGACCGAAAAATAAATACCGTCAATGCTCAAAGGCATATTGACCAAACCTTCCGTATCGCCTCGTTTCCATTGAAAGCGTTGTTGTTCTTCGTGCGAAAGGACAATCAATGCCGCATGATAGCGCTCGTAGATTTTCATTTTTTCGTACAGAACATAGCCTTGCAAACGCAGTTTCCCTTCCGAACAATGATTGTACACTCGGTCATAGACGACATCCTTATCCATTCCTTTCTCCAGCAACTCGCTGATAATGTAGTAGATATGCGGATCGTTGGAATTGTAGGTAAAAGAGCCGGTATCGGTCATCATACCGGTATAAATACACTCGGCACAAGTGCGGGTAAAGTCATCGAACATTCCCATACGGCAAATAAAACGGAAAATCAGTTCGCTGGTTGAAGAAATTTCAGGATGCGAAATGGTTATATCACAAAAATCCCCGGGTTCGGGATGATGGTCAATCATGATTTTCTTCGCAGAAGATTTTTCCACCCTTGCACCTAAATCGCCGCTTCGTTTGGGAATATTGAAATCCAGACAGAAAATTAACTCCGCCGATTGAATCAGTTCATCCGCTAAAGCTGGTTTCCATTCACCGACCACAATATCTTTGGCGCCGCTCATCCATTTCAAAAACCCGGGAAAATTGTTCGGAACAAGTACATTGACCGATTTTCCCAATTCCAACAAGAAATGGTACATGGCTAAAGATGAGCCGATGGCATCTCCATCGGGTGAAACATGGGTGACAATCACTATTTTATCGTATTTTTCAATCAGCTTCTTGGCTTGCTGAATGTGATGTTCGGAGATGATTTTGTTTAGCATTGCTGGTGATTTTTCGCAAAAGTACAATTTTTATCCTTACAAACAAGCTAAGGCTAACTATTATTTTAAATGCGAAGATAAATAATTATTTAAACGCACAAAGCGAACTGTGCTCCCATATTTATCGCCTCCAAAAACCGCACATCATGCGAAACTACAACCAATGTTCCCTGATATTCATTAATCGCCGCTGTCAGAATTTCAATATTTTGAATATCCAGATTATTCGTCGGTTCGTCCAATACAATCAAATCAGGGGCCTGGCTACTGATAGTCAGACAACAAAGCATCAGGCGCATTTTTTCGCCGCCGCTTAATGTGCTGCATGACTTCTCCCAATCCGCTTTCGGAAACAAGAAACGATTGAGGCGGGTTTTGATTTCATGCTCTTGCAAAGCAGAAGTGTTGAACTGTTGTGCCTGCTCAACAACCGAGAGTCGGTTGTTGATGTGCGAGTAATCCTGGTCAATGTAAACGAATTGATTATCGGCGCGGGATATCATTCCTGTTTGCGGTTCCAGTTGTCCCAGAATGATTTTTATCAGGGTGGTTTTGCCCGAGCCGTTTGAGCCGTTCAAAACAATGCGTTCGCCACTGCTTATTTGTAAATTCAGAAGTTCCGGCCACAGCCACGAGTCGTCGTAACGAAAATTGATATTTTCGGCAGTAAACAATATTTTTCCTGAATGGATGGCGGACGAATCGAAACCGAATTTCATTTTATCAATATCGGGGAGTTCTTTGCGTAAATCACTCAATTCCTGCGAAATACTGCCGATTTTTTCAGTGTGAACATTTTTTATTTTAGAAGTGCTGTTTTCGGCATTATTTCGCAAGGTATTCATCATAATGCGGGCAACACCTGATTTTTCCTGTTTTTTCTTTCCGCGAGCATCTAAGCGTTGTTGCCTTTCCAAGGTTTCGCGTTCTTTTTCTTTCGCTTTTCGCAATTCCTTTTCCCTGCTTTGTATTTGCTGGCTTAATGCCGATTGCGCGATTTGTTTCTGTTCGGCATAAAAATCATAATTTCCTCCATAAACCATGATTCCGTGTTTGGTCAGTTTGCAAACCGTATCCAACAGATTCAGTAATTGGCGGTCGTGGCTGACAATCAACAACGTACAGGGTATAGATTGGATAAAATCGTATAATAATTGACGGCTTGCCGTATCCAAATGATTGCTCGGTTCGTCAAGCAATACCAATTCGGGTTGATGGATGGAGATGCCGGCAAGAAAGACTTTCGTTTTTTGTCCGCCGCTCAAAGCGCCCATTGTTTGCGTTAAATTCCTTTCGTCCAAATGCCAATAGCGGAAAGCTCCGATGCAGCGGTCTTCGATGGTCCAATCGTCGTTGAGGATAGTGAGCTTGGTTTCTGTTACTTGACCGTCCAGAATATCTTTCAGTGCAGTCAGTTTATCTTCCACCCGGAGGGCTTGGGCAACCGTCAAATCGTTGTATTGTCCAAAAATCTGTGGGACATAATAAGGCACAGCATCCCGTTGAAGAAGTCCGCCCGAAGCCGTCAGTTCTTCCGCGATGATTTTCAGCAAAGTGGACTTGCCTGTGCCATTGTTGCCAATCAGGGCGATTTTTTGCTGTTTGTTGATATTTAGACACAAGTTGTCAAACAACACATCTTGATTGGGATGGGTGTATGAGATGTTTTGTAATGTAAGCATAATGTCTTTTATCGCGACGCCTTCATAGCCTTAATAATCGCATCCGAAAACCCGTTAGCTTCCAGGGTATTTAAGCCCTGAATCGTAATACCGCCGGGAGTAGTTACTTTGTCGATTTCAATTTCAGGATTTTGCTGCGTGTCATCCAACAGAGAGGCAGCACCCAGCATGGTTTTGACCACCATGTTTTGGGCTTCTTTGGGGTACAATCCCATTTCTACGCCCGCTAACATTGCAGCTCGCACATAGCGGAAAAGATAGGCTATCCCGCAGGAAGTCAATGCAGTACCGGCAACCAGTTTGCTTTCATCAACAATGACCGTGCTACCCAATTCGTCAAAAATATTCACCAAACAATCCCGTTGTTTGGAAGTTGCATTGCGAGTGGAAATCAGCGTAATGCTTTGGCGCACAGCAATTGCCGTATTTGGAATTAAACGAAAGAGGCACGGCAAAGACAGCTCTTTATTTTCCTGCAACAACCAAGCATTCAGGTTGTCGATAGTAACACCCGCAGCAATGGATACAATGATTTGATTTGCGTAATTCAAGTGGGGACGAATGGTTTCAACGACACGCTGTACCAGCCACGGCTTAACGGCAAAGATGACGATATCCGCCGTTGCAACGCTGTTGTAATCACTTGATGCAACACGAATGGCCGGATTAAAATCCCGCAAGGCTTTCAAGGGCGCATCCGACACATCAACCACAGTAATATCACTCGCTTGAAAAATGGTACCTTGCACTAAACCGCGGGCGATGGCGCCGCCCATATTTCCTCCGCCAATAATGGTTAATTTCATCCTTGTCATCCTCATTCTGTTTTTATAATATACTTTTTAATCTCACTAAAAACTCATCTGCCAACGCTTTCGTCAAGCACAAAGGCGGCAATAAACGAAAAACGCAGGAGCCTGTCACACCCGTAAATACGTGCTGTTCAAACAATAGTTTGTCGCGCAACGGTTTAATAGGTTCGGAAAATTCCAATCCAATCATTAAACCATGTCCGCGCACTTCTTTGATTTGGGGCAATTGCTTTAATTCATTGATCAGATACGCTCCTACTTTCGCGGCATTTTCGACTAATTGTTCTTCTTCCATCACATCCAAGACGGCAATAGCAGCCGCACAAGCCAAATGATTTCCGCCGAAAGTAGTGCCCAATTGTCCCGAAACAGCCGTGAATTTGGGTGAAATCAACATTCCCGCAACAGGAAAACCGTTGCCCATGCCTTTGGCAATCGTGATAATATCCGGTCGAATAGCGGCATGTTGATGGGCGAAGAACTTACCCGAACGTCCGTAACCCGATTGGATTTCATCTACAATCAAGACGGTACCGGTTTCGTCGCAAACTTGGCGTAATTCCTGCATGAATTGTGTATCGGGGATAACAATGCCGCCAATTCCTTGTATGCCTTCAATGATTACCGACGAAACCTCTTTGTTTTTCAATGCGTTGCGAACCGCATCCATATCATTCCAAGGCAAGAAAACCACTTCCATATTTTGGTTGACAGGCGCCTGATAATTGACATTATCCGTTACGCGCACCGCCGCGGAAGTACGGCCATGGAAAGATTTCCGGAAAGCAACCACCTGGTTCCTTTGATTGTAAAACGAGGCCAATTTCAAGGCATTTTCATTGGCTTCCGCACCCGAATTGACCATAAACACCGAATAATCGGGATAACCGGAGGCTTTGCCCAATTTTTCGGCGTATTCGTCCTGCAAGGGTATCTGCACGGAATTGGAGTAAAAACCAATTTTACCCAATTGCTCCGTCAGTTTCACCACGTATTTGGGGTGCGAATGGCCGATAGAAATCACGGCATGACCGCCGTAGAAATCCAGGTACTCGTTGCCATCCACGTCATAGACCTTGCAACCCAAAGCCGAAACCGGCTCGATATTCCAACGGGAAAACACATCAAAAAATTTCATAATCGCTATACTTCGTTTATTGGTACAAAGGTACGCTTTTTTAGTGTTTTTTGCTCATAAACAAAAAATAACTTTTATCTTTGTC
>JAITXK010000079.1 GCA_031284765.1 Candidatus Symbiothrix sp. | reverse complement strand
AAACGAATCACGGCATTGCTTTTTGTGGTGGTCAATATACTTTTATGGTTTTTAGTTCCTGCATGGGGAGAAAATTTCTTGTGGCTTTCGGGTAGTTGTAATTATTTATGGATGATTACTATTGCGCTACTTTTTTTAATCCCTTTTCGAACAAAAATGAGTAATCCGGAGTATAAGCCGAGCTGGGGTCTTTCCTGTCTGTATTTGATACTTGGCTTTTTAAGTGGCCTATCCATTGAAAACTTAAGTGCGGCTGTAGGCGTCTTTTTAGGAGTCTATTTCGTTGTGAAAATGATAAAAAAAGAAAGATTCACCCCCTTTGAAGTACTCGGGTGCCTCGGGTTTATGGCAGGCTTTTGTGTACTTATCTCAGCACCGGGCAACTATGTTAGGATGGCATTTTCCTCAATGCTAACTTTATTTGATAGAGTTTGGAAATTGAATACCGGTTTCTTCTCGTTTAGCAATGCTTTATTAACTGTATTGGTTATTTTTATAGCCTTTGATTTGATTTTTCATCAAAAGAAAAAGTTGAATGGATATATTTGGGCATATTTTATAGCGGGTTGTGCAAGTATTTTTTCAATGATATTCGCTCCTTATGCGAATGAAAGAACATACGTTTTTGCAATTGTTTTCATCTCTATCATGTTATTGAATTTACTAATATACACCCCATTGCCAGCAATTATTAAACGCAATTTTTTTATTATTCTAATCATTTATGCCGTTTCATTTGCCGTTGCCGGTAGAAGTATTGTTGGAACCTATTTCAAATGGGAAAAACGCACCCAATATATACTTTCTCAAAAAGAAAAGGGTATTAAAGATATCGAAATAAAAACAGCCATTGAGGCTTTTAATAGCCACAATGCATACTCCAATTTTGGGGATATTTTGGACATCGGCGATCAATGGAATCAAATAACAGCAAAATATTACGGCGTAAATTCAATAAAAAGAGTAGAAAATGACGAAGTTTGGTAAAATTGCAAGGCATTTTTACACTGCTCGCCGCCACTAAAAACGGCGCTGGAAAATATTTTTCTTTCTATTCTATTTTGATTATCTCATTTTTATGATGTAATTTTGTACTCTTACTTTCGTAAGCCATATAAATTGTGTCCTTCATGATTGACAGCCACATATTTCAAGACAAAAAAGCCGTATATTTCACCTTAGGCTGCAAATTGAATTTTGCAGAAACTTCCACTTTAGGAAAATATCTGGCCGAACAAGGCATTCGCAAGGCGCAGGCAGGCGAGCAGGCCGATATTTGCATTGTCAATACTTGTTCCGTTACCGAATTGGCTGACAAGAAGTGCCGTCAAGCCATTCGTCGCATCAAAAAACAGCATCCGCAAGCCTTGATGATTGTTACAGGCTGTTATGCGCAATTGAAATCCGAAGAGGTAAGCAACATTGAAGGGGTGGACTTGGTTTTGGGTGCCAATCAAAAAATGGAAGTCGTGGATTATTTATTGAATAATCCTACCAACAAAACCCATGTTACCCCCATGAAAGACATTGCCGACTTCGTCCCATCCTGTTCGCAAGACGACCGCACCCGCCATTTCCTGAAAGTACAAGACGGCTGTGACTACTACTGCTCCTACTGCACCATTCCTTTCGCCCGCGGACGAAGCCGCAATGGAGCCATCGCCAATTTGGTACAAATGGCGGATACAGCAGGACGCGAAGGAGGCAAAGAAATTGTGCTCACAGGTGTGAATATAGGCGATTTCGGAAAAACGACCGGCGAAACATTTTTCGATTTAATCAAGGCATTGGATCGGGTGGAGAGCATTGAACGTTTCCGGATCTCGTCTATCGAACCAAATTTACTGACGGACGAAATTCTGGATTTTGTTGCCCATTCCCAACGTTTTGCACCGCATTTCCATATTCCCTTGCAATCGGGGTCGGATACCGTGTTGAAATTAATGCGCCGGAGATACGACACGGCTTTTTTTCGCTCGAAAATTGAAAAAATTAAAGCATTGCTGCCCGATGCCTTCATCGGCATTGATGTAATTGTGGGGATGCGGGGCGAAACTGCCGAATTGTTTCAGGAAACCCTGCATTTTCTGGAAACGTTGTCGTTCGCGCAATTGCACGTTTTCTCATATTCCGAACGGCCGGGAACGATGGCTTTGAAAATCGAACCAATGGTTTCATCGCAGGAAAAACAGGAACGAAGCAAACAATTATTAGCGATGTCAGAGCAGAAATTGAATGATTTTTACCGTTCGCAACGTGGCACAACGCATAAAGTATTATTTGAACATACGAAAAAAAATAATAAAATGTACGGATTTACCGGCAATTATATTAAAGTGGCGGTGGACTACAATCCAGATTGGGTCAATAAAATAATTGATATCCGGATATAAAATAAATTATCAACATTATGAAACAAATCGCAATCGTAATATTAAATTGGAACGGACAAAAACTCTTGAAGCAGTTTTTACCCAGTTTATTTTGCTATACGCCTATGTATCAAGCTGAAATAATTGTTGTGGACAATGGTTCAACAGACGATTCCATCAACTTTTTAAAGCTACATTATCCCGAAATTACCATTCACGCCCTACCCGAAAACTATGGATTTGCCAAAGGCTACAATCACGCCTTGATTGGTTTAAAACACCGATACGTTGTCCTTCTAAATTCCGATGTGGAAGTGACGTACGGCTGGTTACAAACAGCTTTCAACTATTTGGAACATCATCCCGAAGTCAGCGCTTTACAACCTAAGATCTTATCATACAACAATAAATCCCGTTTTGAATATGCCGGAGCATGCGGTGGCTTCATCGACAAAAACGGCTATCCCTTCTGTCGCGGACGCATTTTTAACACCATCGAACAAGACAATGGACAATACGAAGAACCAATTCCCATTTTTTGGGCCAGCGGAGCATGTATGTTCATCCGCTTGAAAGATTATAAAGAAGCAGGCGGATTGGACGAGGCTTTTTTCGCTCATCAGGAAGAAATCGACCTGTGCTGGCGATTAAATGCGCGAGGCAAAAAAATCGTATGCTTACCGCAATCAGTTGTGTATCACGTGGGTGGAGCTACTTTGAAAAAAGAAAATTCGAAAAAAACCTATCTGAATTTCCGGAATAATTTGTTGATGATTTACAAAAACATGCCCGAATCAAAATATACCCGCACGATGACAATTCGCCGTTTTTGGGATTATCTGTCGGTTCTCCATTTTATACTCAAGGGACAAATAGCGAATGCTAAAGCGGTTGTAAAAGCGTATAAGGATTTCAAAAAAATGAAAAAGCAATACAAAAACATTCGGACAATCAATGAAGAACTGCGCTCAATAGACTTTCCCGAAACCATTCTTCAAGAAAGCCTAATCTGGAAATATTATTTTAAAAACAAAAAAAGATTCGATTTACTAATCAATAACCCCTCGATACATACAGATGATGAAAGAAATAGTTGATGTACATGGCGCAAGAGTACATAACTTGAAAAATATAAATGTTCAAATTCCGCGCAATCAATTTACGGTCATAACCGGATTGAGCGGGAGCGGCAAATCTTCTTTGGCATTCGACACCATTTACACCGAAGGGCAACGGCGGTATATCGAAACTTTTTCGTCTTACGCCCGTTCCTTTTTAGGAAATTTGGAACGGCCTGACGTTGACCAAATTACAGGCTTAAGTCCCGTCATTTCAATTGAACAAAAAACAACCAATCGCAGTCCACGTTCTACCGTTGGAACCACCACTGAGATTTACGATTTTTTCCGGCTGCTCTACGCCCGTGCAGGTGAAGCGTATTCCTATCTAAGTGGCGAAAAAATGGTCAAATATACCGAAGAACAAGTTTTGCAACTGATTTTAGAAGAATATCAAAACAAGAAGGTGTATCTGTTGGCGCCTGTGGTTCGAAATCGAAAAGGACATTACAAGGAATTGTTTGAACAATTGCGCAAAAAAGGCTTTTTGAACGTCCGTGTGGACGGCAAATTGTGCGAAATTGTTCCCGGCTTAAAGCTCGACCGCTACAAAAATCACTCCGTAGAAGTGGTTATCGACAAATTGCTGATTACGTCGAAAGACGAGAAAAAAATCAAACAAAGTGTGAATCTGGCCATGAGGCATGGCGATGGCTTAGTCATGATTTTGGAAAAAGAATCGGACAATATCCGCCATTTCAGCCGCCGCTTGATGTGTCCCACCACGGGATTGTCATACAGCGAACCTGCCCCGCATAATTTTTCGTTCAACTCGCCCCACGGCGCTTGCCCAAAATGCAAAGGCATCGGCACGGTCAATCAAATTGATTTGAAAATGATTATTCCCAACTCGGAGTTAAGTGTCCATCAAGGCGGTATTGTGCCTTTGGGTAAGTATCATGATGCCCTGATTTTCTGGCAAGTGGAAGCCATTCTGGAAAAACACGGCGCAAGCATCAAAACGCCCTTGAAAGACGTTCCTGAAGAAGCCATTGATGAAATCCTCAACGGCACGGAAGATCGTCTGCAAATCAAAAACAGGGCTTTAGGCGACCATTCCAATTATTTTTTATCGTTTGATGGTTTGGGCAAATACATCATCATGCAACAGGAACAGGACAATGCAACGGCGCAAAAATGGGCAGAACAATTTATCCAGACCTCGACTTGTCCCGAATGTAAGGGCCAACGGCTGAAAAAAGAATCTTTGCACTATTTTATTGCCGGAAAAAATATTGCCGATTTGGCTTCGATGGACATTTTAGAGTTAGCTGAATGGGCCAATGATATTGAACCGAAACTGAACAAGCAACAAAAACAAATCGCGACAGAAATTCTGAAAGAAATCCGCACCCGCATTCAATTTTTATTGGACGTGGGCTTGGATTATTTAACACTCAACCGGGCGTCAACGTCCTTGTCAGGAGGAGAAAGCCAGCGTATCCGTCTGGCAACGCAAATCGGTTCACAATTGGTCAACGTACTGTATATTTTGGACGAGCCAAGTATCGGCTTGCACCAGCGCGACAACGAACGGTTGATTACCTCTTTAAAACAATTGCGCGATACAGGCAACTCCGTCATCGTGGTAGAACATGATAAAGACATGATGCTGAGCGCCGATTATGTCATTGACTTAGGCCCTCGTGCGGGACGTTTAGGCGGCGAAGTGGTTTTTGCAGGAACGCCGGCCGAAATGTTACAAGCCGACACGCTGACTTCCGATTACCTGAACGGCAAAAAACAAATCGAAATTCCGAAAAAACGGCGGAAAGGCAACGGCCAAAGCATCGTGTTGAAAGGCGCAAGCGGCAATAATCTAAAAAATGTAACCGTCAGCCTGCCGCTGGGAAAATTCATCTGCGTAACCGGTGTTTCGGGAAGTGGGAAATCAACGTTAATCAACGAAACACTTCAACCGTTGATTAGCCAAAAACTTTACCGTTCGCTACAAGACCCTCTCCCGTACCAATCGGTACAAGGATTGGAACATATCGACAAAATAGTGAATGTGGACCAATCACCCATTGGACGGACGCCACGCTCTAATCCCGCCACCTACACCGGCATTTTTTCCGACATTCGCAGTCTTTTTGTCGAAATGCCCGAATCGAAAATCAGGGGCTATAAACCCGGACGGTTTTCATTTAATGTCAAAGGCGGTCGATGCGAAACTTGCGGGGGCAATGGCTACAAAGCCATTGAAATGAATTTTCTGCCCAATGTGTATGTTCCCTGCGAAGTTTGTCAAGGCAAACGCTACAATCGCGAAACATTGGAAGTCCGCTACAAAGGCAAATCCATTGCCGATGTCTTGGCTATGACTATCAATCAATCGGTGGAATTTTTTGAAAATATCCCACATATCCATCATAAAATCAAGGTCTTGCAAGATGTCGGATTGGGCTATGTAAAGCTTGGTCAATCGTCCACGACTCTCTCAGGCGGAGAAAGCCAGCGCGTAAAATTAGCGACCGAATTGGCCAAACGCGACACCGGCCAAACGCTCTATCTTTTGGACGAACCTACCACCGGACTGCATTTCGAAGACATCAAAGTATTATTAGACGTTATCAATCGTTTGGTCGATAAAGGCAATACGATGATTGTCATCGAACATAACCTGGATGTTATCAAATGTGCCGACCATATCATCGACATGGGGCCGGAGGGCGGCCGCGGGGGCGGCAATATTTTGTTTGCCGGAACACCGGAGGCATTGGTCAAATCGGGGATAGGTTATACTGCCGGGGTTTTAAAAGCGGAAATAGTTACAATAACTGCCCATTAGTTTTACATTTGCGGCACTTTTAGCAACCAAACTTTCAAGATGTGTACTATCACAAAAAAGGCGAGCCAATCGGTTCGCCTTTTTCTATGGTTTGCAATAGATAATCAATATCTGTTACGATTGTAACCTCCACCACCGCCACCGCGGTTGCCGTTAAATTCACGACGAGGTCTTTCTTCTTTCGGACGAGCTTCGGAAACCGAAATGGTTCTTCCATCGTATTCCGCACCGTTCAATTCTTCAATGGCTTTGTTTGCGGTTTCTTCACTTTCGATTTCTACGAAACCGTAACCTTTAGATCTGCCTGTTTGGCGATCGGTAATCACTCTTGCCGAACTGATGGGTCCGTACTCTTCAAAAAGATTTGCTAAATCGGCATCGTTTACTTTGAAACTCAAGCCTGCAATAAAAATGTTCATTTTTTAAAAAATAAAATGTAAATAAAAAAATTGATACTAAATCAAATGAGAGGATTATTGCAGATCTTAGTCTAAACCGAATACAAAAAACTCGAAAAAAGGAATAATACTGTCATAAAGAACTCAAATGTCGCGACAAAGGTAAGCTAATTTTTTGAATAAACAAGTAAAAACAAAAGAAATGAAAAAAACTTTTCATTTCTTTTGTTTTTACAGTTTAGACCTTTATCCAAGAAAGCCGAGCAAGACGCCGGCAGCTACGGCAGAACCGATTACGCCTGCTACATTCGGTCCCATAGCGTGCATCAATAAATAATTGGTCGGATCATATTCCAAGCCTACTATTTGTGAAATCCGCGCTGAATCGGGTACTGCTGAAACGCCTGCATTACCAATCAATGGATTGATTTTGTTGTCTTTCTTCAAAAAGATATTGAAAAATTTAACGAACAAGACGCCGGCTGTGGTAGCAATGATAAAGGATATAGCGCCCAATACAAAGATTAAAATAGAATCCTTAGTCAAAAATTGCGTGGCTTGCGTAGAAGCGCCTACCGTAATTCCCAACAAAATGGTAATCGTATCAATCAGCGGGCCACGAGCGGTTTCTGCTAAGCGGCGCGTTACTCCCGATTCTTTCAACAGGTTGCCGAAGAACAACATTCCCAACAAGGGAAGTCCCGAAGGCACCAAAAAACACGTAAGCAGCAAACCGAACACAGGGAATAGGATTTTTTCCGTTTGCGAAACTACGCGAGGTGGTTTCATACGAATCAACCGTTCTTTTTTATTGGTCAGCAAACGCATGATAGGCGGTTGAATAACAGGCACTAAAGCCATGTAAGAATAGGCCGAAATGGCAATCGCCCCCATCAAATTAGGCGCTAACTTTGATGACAAGAAAATAGCCGTCGGGCCGTCTGCACCACCAATAATACCGATAGCTCCTGCTTGATTCGGTTCAAAACCCATGGTCAACGCCAAAGTGTATGCTCCAAAGATACCAAATTGAGCGGCAGCACCAATCAACATCAGCTTCGGATTGGATATCAAAGCCGAAAAGTCGGTCATCGCCCCAATCCCCAGAAATATTAATGGTGGATACCAACCCGAGGTAACTCCTTGATACAAGATGTTCAATACTGAGCCTTGTTCATAAATACCCAATTGCAAACCGGCATCTTTAAATGGAATGTTTCCTATCAAAATACCAAATCCGATGGGTATCAGAAGCATGGGTTCAAATTCTTTGGCAATCGCCAAATAGATAAAGAGCAATCCCACCAGAATCATGATTCCATGACCGACTGTCACATTTGCAAAACCGGTATAAGTCCAAAATACTTGAAGATTTTCTCCTAAAAATGATAAAAAATTCATAGCATTATTCAATTATAACAAGTTCTGCACCTTCCAACACAGAATCTCCTTTATTTACTTTCACTTCTTTAATCACCCCGTCGCGGTCGGCATTGATCACATTTTCCATTTTCATGGCTTCCAAAATCAATACTTTCTGACCTTTTTTAACGGCATCACCCGCTTTGCAATAGATATCCAAAATGATACCCGGAAGCGGAGAACGCAAGGCGGCTATCCCCGAAGGCGCTTGTTGCGGACGGGCAATAGGCGGTGTCGTGGTTTGCGCCGGACGTTTAATTGTAACTACCTGTGTTTTAGCAGGTTTATTCATCTCTACTTTGTAAGGAGTTCCGTTCACTTCCACATCAGCAATCGTATCCTCAATGCTGTTTATAACGACGTTATAAACATTTCCGTTGATTGTATATTTAAAGCTTTTCATCTTTATAAATTTATTGTTAAAGGCGGGCGTAAAGCCTCGCTCCTACCGTTTGGGGGCTTCTCTTAATGTATAAATCTTAGAACTCCAAGGGGAATAATGACGTGCGGCATTCTTAATGGTAAGAATCGTATTTTCTTCGTCATGCAATTCGGTGGCTTCGTAAATGGCCATAGCTATTGCCGCATATACGTCTCCCGATTGTTCGGAAATGCCTTTGGCTTGTTCTTTCGTTACGCCCGCAGTCTTCATGACCCGTCGGTGAGTCAATCCTACTGCTATTCGCCCAATTAATTTGAAAATCAGATACAACAAGAGCAACCCGACAAATACAACTCCCATCGCGGTGAGTGTCATTCCAACACCGGTACTATCGTTTTCTTTGAAATTATCGATTTTCTCGTTGGTTTCTAAAATCTTGTTATTGGAACTGGGTGTTACCTTTTCAAAGTAAATCCAAAGTTTATCACCTTTCTTTTCAATGTAACCCGAATTCAAACGGAGTTCTTCTTCCAACCGTTTTTGGTCCCAGCCGTCTTCAATCAAGCCGTAGCTGATATCGGCTTGTTGTCCGGCAGGAACGGTAATTGAATCAATCAATGTCCGTCCATCGGAATCGAATAAGGCAATAAAATTAGGCTTTAGACTATCCAAAGTGAAATTCAAGTGGAAAGTTCCACGAGTAGCTTTATTGTCCGCCCAGAAAAGCACGTGTTGATTCGGACTAATTTTTGTCAAAACATCGCCTTTGGGCACCATATACATTTTAGGCTGGTTGATGTCGTTAGTCAAAAAACAGCCCGCCACATTGACCGTTCCGGGAGAAGAATTGTAGATTTCAATCCACGGATACTTTTTCCCGTAATCATCCATGAAGTTGTCTTCATTGATGACCAATACTTCGTTAATTTTTAGTGAAGTTGTGCGTTGTGCGTTGGTTGTCCAAACGGCACAAAACAGCAACAATAAACCGATTCCTGTTAGTCGTTTCATCATAATGGCAGATTATCGTGTTTTTTCGCAGGATTCGTTTGTTTCTTTGTGGACAACTGCTGTAAAGCTCGTATTACGCGGAAACGTGTATTTCTCGGTTCAATCACATCGTCAATATAACCGTATTTAGCTGCATTGTAGGGATTTGCAAACGCTTTCGTGTATTCGGCTTCCCGTTCGGACAATATTTTTTTCGGGTCGTCCGATTCTTTGGCCTCTTTGGCATACAATACTTCCACAGCACCGGCGCCACCCATTACAGCTATTTCAGCCGTAGGCCAAGCGTAGTTCATATCGCCTCGCAATTGCTTGCAACTCATCACGATATGCGCCCCACCATAGGATTTGCGCAAGGTAACGGTAACTTTCGGAACGGTGGCTTCGCCGTAAGCATACAATAATTTAGCTCCATGTACGATTACGCCGCCATATTCTTGTCCTGTTCCCGGAAGGAAGCCCGGAACATCAACCAAAGTAACCAAAGGAATATTGAAAGCATCGCAAAAACGAACAAAACGAGCGGCTTTGCGCGAAGCGTTAATATCCAATACACCGGCCAACATTTTGGGTTGATTGGCCACAATACCCGCCGTACGGCCATTGAAACGGGCAAATCCGACAATGATATTTTTGGCATAATCGGCGTGCACTTCCAAAAATTCGCCGTCATCGATAATCGCGCCGATAACTTCGTACATGTCGTAGGGTTTATTGGGATTGTCGGGAATGATTTCATTCAACAAATCGTCCAAACGGTCAATAGGGTCGTTTGTTTCTTTAACAGGCGCTTCTTCCAAATTGTTTTGAGGCAAGAAACTCAATATTTTACGAACCAATTGAATACCTTCTTCATCGCTGTCGATGGCAAAATGGGTAACGCCCGAACGGCTGGCATGCACTTCCGCGCCACCCAGTTGTTCTTGCGTAACATCTTCTCCCGTAACGGTTTTTACTACTTTCGGACCTGTCAGGAACATGTAGCTGATGCCTTTTACCATGATGGTAAAGTCGGTCAAAGCAGGCGAATAAACCGCACCGCCGGCGCAAGGGCCTAAAATGGCTGAAATCTGAGGCACAACACCCGATGCTAAAATATTACGTTGGAAAATCTCGGCATAACCGGCCAAAGCATTCACTCCTTCCTGAATACGTGCACCACCCGAATCGTTCAAACCGATAATCGGAGCGCCCATCTGCATAGCCAAATCCATGACTTTGCAAATCTTTTTCGCCATCGTTTCGGACAATGAACCGCCGATAACCGTAAAATCTTGTGCAAACAGATATACCAAACGGCCATCAATGGTGCCATATCCGGTCACTACGCCATCGCCCAAAAATTGTTTTTTCTCCATACCGAAATTGGTACAGCGATGTTTTACGAACATATCCAGTTCTTCAAAACTACCTTCGTCCACCAGCATGGCAATGCGTTCGCGAGCGGTGTATTTACCTTGAGCATGCTGTTTTTCAATGGCTTTTTCGCCACCGCCTAAGCGGGCTTGCTCCCTTAATTCAATAAGTTCTCTAACCTTTTCTAATTGACTACTCATAAAATTTTTATTTCAATTTATTGGCACAATTCAGTTAATACACCTTTCGTTGATTTCGGATGCAAAAAGGCGATATGTAATCCTTCGGCACCGTTTCGCGGAGCTTTATCTATCAATTGAACGCCTTTGGATTCGGCTTCTGTCAAAGCGGCGGACACATCGGGAACGGCAAATGCAATATGATGCACGCCTTCGCCTCTTTTTTCGATAAATTTAGCGATTGTAGAGTCTTCTGAAGTCGGTTCAAGCAATTCGATTTTCGTTTGACCTACTTTGAAAAATGCAGTTTTTACTTTCTGGTCGGCTACATCTTCAATGTTGTAGCACTTCAAACCCAGTACGGTTTCATAATAAGGGAGGCTGTCAGCTATACTTTTGACAGCAATTCCAATGTGTTCAATATGGGAAATATCCATCGTTAAAAAATTAAATTGTGTGTTCTTATCAGTTTGCAAAGGTAGTATCTTATCTTCACATTGGAAACTTTTGCAAGTATTATTTTTCCTTAATAATTGAAAAAGAAATGAAGATGGCTGTGCACATAAGTCTGTTTTCTGTGCATTTTTTTATCAATATTCTTTGTTTGCAATTCAAAAACGCTTACTTTTGCAGTTTTGTTCATCCAATGAAAAATAATTTATTCTAAATAATTTATAACACAATGAGTTTCAACATTATTGTATTGGCCAAACAAGTGCCGGATACACGCAACGTAGGGAAAGATGCTATGAAAGAAGACGGTACCGTCAATCGTTCAGCATTACCCGCTATTTTTAATCCGGAAGACTTAAATGCTCTGGAACAAGCTCTGCGCTTGAAAGAGCAATATCCCGGGTCTACCGTAAAGTTATTAACCATGGGGCCTCCCCGCGCGGCGGATATTATCCGCGAAGGGCTTTTCAGAGGTGCTGATGGTGGTTATTTGCTGACTGACCGCGCTTTTGCAGGCGCCGACACACTGGCAACAAGTTATGCCTTGAGCATGGCCATCCGGAAAATCGGCAAATTCGATGTCATCCTCTCCGGTCGTCAGGCAATTGACGGCGATACGGCGCAAGTAGGGCCGCAAGTGGGCGAAAAATTGGGAATCCCGCAAATTACCTACGCTGAGGAAATTCAATCGGTGGAAAACGGAAAAATTACCGTGAAACGCCGTTTGGAACATGGAGTGGAAGTGGTTTCAGGCAAATTGCCGATGCTGGTTACTGTCAATAGTTCAGCAGCCGAATGTCGTCCGCGCAATGCGAGATTGATTCAAAAGTACAAATACGCACAAACGCCTTCGGAAAAACAAACTTCCGGTAAGGATGATACGAATCTCTGCGATGCACGTCCGTATTTGAATCTGGCGGAATGGAACACGACGGATGTCAATGCCGACATTAAACAGTGTGGGCTTTCGGGTTCACCTACCAAAGTGAAGAAAATCGAAAATGTGGTTTTCCAAGCGAAAGAGAGTAAAACATTGGATTCTTCCGACCAGCAAATCGAGGAATTAATAGTGGAATTAATTAGTAATCATACCATTGGATAATGAATAATTTATTTGTATATCTCGAAATAGAAAACGGCAAGGTAGAAGACGTAAGTTTGGAACTTCTGACCAAAGGCCGTTCGTTAGCTGCCCAATTAAATTGCCGATTGGAAGCCGTAGCCGCAGGCAGTAATTTAAACGCTATCGGAGAACAAGTATTTCCTTATGGCGTGGATGTTCTTCACACCTTCGAAGATGCACGTTTGTATCCTTATACCTCGCTTCCCCACACTTCTATTTTGGTCAATCTTTTCAAGGAAGAACAGCCGCAAATCGCTTTGATGGGTGCAACGAGCATTGGTCGCGATTTAGGCCCGCGTGTTTCTTCAGCTCTGTTCAGCGGTTTAACTGCCGATTGTACGGCTTTGGAAATTGGCGACCACGAAGAAAAGAAAGAAGGTAAAACTTACAGCAATCTTTTGTATCAAATTCGCCCTGCTTTTGGTGGAAACATTGTCGCTACGATTGTCAATCCCGACAACCGTCCGCAAATGGCAACCGTTCGCGAAGGCGTGATGAAGAAAGAAATTTTCGATGCCAATTATAAAGGTCAAATCGTTTCGCATGATGTGAAAAAGTATGTTTCCGATACCGATTTTGCGGTAGAGGTAATCGAACGGCATATCGAATCGTCTAAAATCAATATCAAAGGCGCACCGATTATCGTTGCGGGCGGTTATGGCATGGGATCGAAAGAAAACTTCAATTTGCTGCACGATTTGGCAAATACGATTGGTGCGGAAGTAGGTGCATCGCGCGCCGCTGTCGATGCAGGATTTTGTGAGCATGAACGCCAAATTGGACAAACCGGCGTAACCGTTCGTCCTAAATTGTATATCGCTTGCGGTATTTCCGGACAAATTCAACACATCGCCGGAATGCAGGATGCTTCGATGATTATCGCAATAAACAGCGACCCAAGCGCTCCAATCAATACTATTGCCGATTATGTGATTACCGGAGAAGTCGAAAAAGTGATTCCGAAAATGATTAAATATTACAAAAAAAATAGCAAGTGAGCCTTGTGAATGGGGTGTATCGGTAAATTTACCGATATTTGCCATTTATCGGTAAATTTACCGATATTTTGGTTTTATCGGTAAATTTACCGATATTTGCATGATGAATAAAGCAACTATATCGGCAGACATCGTTTCTTCTACGTCTTTGAATGTAGAACAGCGTTTAATTCTTGAAAAAGAAATGGTTAAACTATTGGCCGTATTGGAGAAAACTTTTGGCTCTAAAATGTTCTTTGGACGTTTGATCAAAGGTGATTATATCGAATGTGTGCTGACTAATCCGAAGTTAGCTTTGCGCGTTGCTTTATTAATTAAATCGTTTATAAAAGCTTTGGATATTAAAGCCGAAAAGCCAACTCGCAAAGGCTTTAAAGATTTTAAAGAATACGGCATTCGCATTGCGATAGGTATTGGCAAATTATCCATTTGGGACAAGAAAAAAGGCATTATTGATGGAGAAGCCATTTATTTATCGGGCAGGGCAGTGAATGAAATGACTACTTCGGATAAAAAAATAAAGAATACGCTGGTTTTCAAAAGCAATAATGAACATTGGAACGAGTCATTGACTCCAATGTTTAACTTGTTGGATGTATTGTTTACCGAATCAACACGGGCACAATGCGAAATTGTTTTTTATAAACTGCTGAATCAATCGGAAAAAGAAATATCCGGATTATTACAAAAAAGCCAATCAACCATTAATCAACATTCCAAAGCCGTTGGCTGGTATGCCATAGAAAGTGCAGTAGTACAGTTTGAAAGAATCATTACTTAATTTTATGAATATGAATACCTTACTTATTTCACAATTAACGGCTCATTTGTTAGCCGATTTTAATTTTCAACCTCAACAGTGGTGCGATGTAAAAGACTGCAAAATTATTTCTAAAGCACATTTACAGCACGGTTTGGTTGTTTTTGTTTGTTCTTGGATATTTTCATTTACGCTTGCATTTGGATGGATGGCTTTGCTGATTTTCCTGTTTCATGTTGTAATTGACATTACAAAAACGTATTTGTCCCGCAAGGAAATTTGGGAAAAACACCTCTTTTTTATCGACCAGTTTTTGCATTTGGCAAGCATTGTTTTTGTCGTTTGGTTGTTTTGTGAATGGAATGGCGCCAATTACAGCATGCCTGTTCCAACTCAACAGGCTTTTATTCTGTTTGCATTAGTTGCTTGCGCCAAACCCGCCAATATTTTCATCAAAAAATATATGGAAATGAAAGGCGTTATTTCCGAGAAAAAAGAAGAAAATACGCTGATGAATGCAGGCCGTATCATTGGTTCGTTGGAACGGATTTTATCGTTTTGTTTGATTGCATTTAATCAGTTTGCTGCGGTTGGATTTATCATCGCCGCCAAATCGATTTTGCGGTTCAGAGATAAAGATACGGCCAAAACGGAATACGTTTTAATCGGTTCATTGCTCAGTTTTGGAATTGCCATTCTTTTGGGAATTACCTATCAATGTATAATTTTTTAATATTAAAATAATATGTCAAACTTTTATTTAGACAACCCGTCATTAAAACATCACCTTCATCATCCGTTGATGAAGCGAATCGTAGAATTGAAAGAACGGAATTACACGGATGCGGAAAAATACGATTACGCGCCTGTCGATTTTGCAGATGCAATGGACAGTTACGAAAAAGTCATGGAAATTGCCGGCGAAGTGATTGGCGAAGTCGTTGCTCCCAATGCGGAAGAAGTGGACCACATAGGTCCTCAAGTCGTAAATAACCGCGTAATCTACGCTCCCGGAACGGCTCAAAACCTCAAAGCCGCCACGCAGGCAGGTTTAATGGGACTTTCCATGCCCCGCCGTTACAACGGATTGAATTTCCCGATGGTGGCCTTCATCATGGCTTCCGATATGGCAGCCCGCGCCGATGCAGGATTCTGTAACTTGTGGGCATTGCAGGATTGTGCAGAAACGCTCTACGAATTTGGTGATGAAGCCCAACGGCAAGCCTTTATTCCACGTGTATGCGCCGGAGAAACCATGTCAATGGACTTGACCGAACCCGATGCCGGATCCGATCTGCAAGCCGTGATGCTAAAAGCCTCTTACGATGAAGCCAACGATTGCTGGCGGTTGAATGGTGTAAAACGCTTCATCACCAATGGTGATGCCGATATTCACTTGGTATTGGCTCGTTCGGAAGAAGGTACCAAAGATGGCCGTGGCCTTTCGATGTTTATTTACGACAAACAGGATGGCGGAGTAAATGTACGCCGTATCGAAAATAAAATGGGTATCAAAGGCTCGCCGACTTGTGAATTGACCTACAAAAATGCGAAAGCGCAACTGTGCGGCTCGCGCAAATTAGGTTTGATTCGTTACGTGATGTCACTCATGAACGGCGCTCGTTTGGGCATTATGGCTCAAGCAACCGGCTTATCGGAAGCGGCTTACCGCGAAGCATTGGCCTACGCCAAAGACCGTAAACAGTTCGGGAAAGCCATTATCGAATTTCCTGCGGTTTATGAAATGGTAGCTAATATCAAAGCCAAATTAGATGCTTCCCGTGCCATTCTGTACGAAACATCGCGATTTGTAGATATTTACAAGATATTGGAAGACATCGAAAAAGAACGCAAATTGGACGATGCCGAACGTGTCGAAATGAAGAAATACAAGAAATTAGCGGATGCGTTCACTCCACTCGGCAAGGCGATGACTACCGAATATGCCAATCAAACGACCTACGACTGTATTCAGGTTCACGGTGGTTCCGGCTTTATGAAAGACTATACTTGCGAACGTCTGTATCGGGATGCCCGCATTACCAATATTTATGAAGGCACTACGCAATTGCAGGTGGTAGCGGCCATTCGCCACGTCCTGACGGGTACTTATTCGGCACAAATCAAAGAATATCAGGCAGAAACGCTTCGTCCCGAATTGGATGGATTGAAAACCCGTTTAGCTAAAATGACGGAAATTTACGAACAATTGGTGGCGCAAGTTTCCGACACCAAAGACAACGAATACATTGATTTTCAGGCGCGCCGTTTGGTAGAATCGGCTGGCCATATCGTTTTGGGCTACTTACTACTTTCGGATACCCATCGCAATTATGAAGAATTTATTCGTTCGGCGGAAGTGTATATTCAGTATGGGGAAGCGGAAGTGAATAAAATCAAGGATTTTATCAAAAGCTTCCGGATTGATAAATTGGGATACTATAAGCAAGTTTGATAAATCGGTCATAGCCTGTGTAGCGAACGAAGAACCGATTGCTTTTAGATTGGTAAGATGATGCTTTAAAAATACCATAAACGCGGTATTGCAAACCTCACCAAATCCCTCTACCTTTGTCCTGTTCAATAATATTAATTATTTAAATACAAAAATTATGGCAACAGAACTAAAGTTCGAAACCCTGCAAGTACATGCAGGTCAGGAAGTAGAGAAAACGACGCACGCACGCGCATTACCGATTTATCAAACCTCGTCGTATGTGTTTGAAGATGCTCAAGACGGAGCCGACCTGTTCGGCTTGCGCAAGTTTGGAAACATTTACACCCGCTTGCAAAACCCGACAACGGATGTATTTGAAAAACGAGTAGCCGCTTTGGAGGGCGGTGTAACAGGATTAGCAACCTCTTCGGGACAGTCGGCGCAGTTTATTGCACTTAACAATATCTTGCAGGTCGGCGATAATTTTGTAACGACTTCCCACTTGTACGGAGGCACTTACAACCAATTCAAATCGCAGTTCAAACGCTTGGGCGTTGAAGCGCGTTTCACGCCCAACGATGACCCTGCAGAGTTTGAGAAACGTATTGACGACAATACCAAAGCCATTTATTTGGAAACAATCGGAAATCCCGAATTAAATATTCCCGATTTCGATGCCATTGCGGCGGTAGCAAAAAAACACGATATTCCGTTGATTGTTGATAACACATTCGGTGCCGGAGGTTTTTTGTTCCGTCCAATAGAACACGGCGCAGCGGTTGTCGTAGAATCAGCGACCAAATGGATTGGCGGACACGGTACTTCTTTAGGCGGCATCATCGTTGATAGCGGTAAATTCAACTGGGGAAACGGCAAATTCCCGACATTTACCCAACCGTCAGACAGCTATCACGGCTTGGTGTTTTGGGATGTGTTCGGAGCTAACGGACCGTTTGGCAACATCGCATTCAATATCCGTGCCCGCGTAGAAGGCTTGCGCGATTGGGGAAATACGCTCAGTCCCTTCAATGCGTTCTTGCTGGTACAAGGCTTGGAAACGCTTTCCCTTCGCTTGGAACGCCATGTACAAAACACGCAAGTGTTGGCTGAATGGCTTGAACAACATCCGCAAGTGGAATACGTCAATTATCCCGGATTGAAAAGCAGCAAATACCACGCATTGGCCAACAAATACCTGACGAAAGGAGCAGGAGCGGTACTTACATTCAAACTCAAAGGCGAGCCGTCCAAAGCTGATCGTTTGATTGATAACGTGAAATTGCTGAGCCATTTGGCAAACGTGGGCGATGCTAAAACATTGATTATCCACCCGTCGGCAACTACGCACGAACAATTATCTCCAGAAGATCAAAAAGCATCGGGCGTAGCACCTGGATTAATCCGTATTTCAGTCGGAATCGAAAATATTGACGACATCAAAGCGGATATTCAACAGGCTTTGGATAAAATCAAATGAATTTGCAAACAAAAGCCATCCACGCAGGGGAATCTCCCGATCTGCTAACCGGAGCGTCTGCACCGAACTTGGTCATGTCTACGACCTTTGTAACCGGTGCAGACACTACCTTTTCCGTTGAAGGTTTGGAAGAAAACGAAGGTTGGATTTATACCCGTTGGGGTAATCCTACCATCCATCAGTTGGAGGAAAAATTAGCCGCGTTGGAAGAAGCCGAAACAGCCGTAGCCTTTGCCAGCGGCATGGGAGCCATCGTTGCTTTGTTGTTTCATTTGCTTCGAGCGGGCGATCATGCCGTAGTCAGCGATGTAGCGTATGCTGCTTTAGCGGAATTAACCAACGATATGATTCCCGATTTGAATATTGAAATCAGCAAAGTAAACACCGCTGATTTGGATGCTGTGCAAAAGGCATTGCGACCGAATACCCGCTTAGTGTATATTGAAACGCCTTGTAATCCCCTACTCCGGTTGACGGATATTGCGGCGGTTGCCAACATTGCGCATAGCGCAGGCGCAAAATTAGTGGTCGATTCCACTTTTGCTACGTCCATCGCGACTAAACCGTTACTGTTGGGCGCCGATTTTGTGATTCATTCATTGACAAAATACGCCGGCGGACATGGCGATGCGTTGGGCGGTGCAATTTTGGGAAACAAAACCGACCTTGTTCCTTTGCGAAAGAAAACGGCTATCCGCTTGGGAGGAACCATCAGTCCTTTCAATGCGTGGCTGATTCTTAGGGGATTAGCTACGCTTCCACTCCGAATGAGAGCGCATCAGGAAAATGCTTGGACGGTAGCCAAGTATTTGGAAAACCATCCCAAAGTGAAGCGGGTAATATATCCCGGTTTACCCTCGCATCCACAATACGAATTGGCGCAACGCCAAATGAAGAATTTTTCGGGCATTCTGACTTTTCAAGTGGAAAACGGGCAAGAAATGGCGCGGCAATTGGCTGAAAAACTGCAAATCATTCATTATGCAGTATCATTAGGACACCATCGTTCCCTGATTTTTTACTTGAACAGTTCGGATTTATTGAAAACTTCCTTCAAATTTTCCACTCAGGAGCAATTGGATTCCTGGCATCAATTTGCCGGCGAAGGTATATTCCGTTTATCGGTCGGCTTGGAAGATGCCGGTGATTTGATTGCGGACTTGGAACAGGCGCTGAACTCGCAGCCGCAATAAGTTTGGTTATAAAATCTGTTTTCTGACAAAAGGATTTGCCTACGCTCGCTCAAGCCATCTTTACGCCAGTTTTTAGCCCAAAATTCAACAGCAGGAAAGTGAGAAACTGCCCATTTTCCTGCTGTTTCTATTTGTTCCAAATTTTTCCAACGGGAAGATGCCAACGTCGTGGCGATCTGTGTAAATCTTTTTTCATGAGCCAATTGCGCCGTTGCCAACAAACGCATTTTGAAACATTCCAAGCAACGCGCACCCCTTTCGGGCTGAGTTTCCAAGCCTTTGATGCCAGCCAACCAATTTTCGTGCGAATAATCGCCGTCAATAAATTCCAGATCTAACAATTGTGCATAGCGTTTCAACTCGTTTTTGCGAATCTCATATTCTTCTTGAGGAAAAATATTCGGATTATAAAAAAAC
>JAITXK010000072.1 GCA_031284765.1 Candidatus Symbiothrix sp. | reverse complement strand
CAACACCCAATACCGCATGGATAAAGGATGCTCAAGGTCGTTGGACACCCTCCAATCAATATACACCGCAACCCGTATCCACGTCTTTAGCCATCCAAGCATTGCTAAGCTATGATGAGGGTTACAGCGTTCCTTCATTGGATACAAATGCAAGTCGTTCTATCCGTTATTTGAGGGATGAACACCGTTTGCTTCTGCCTGAAAATTCTTGTGGAACAGGCGCTATTCAAATATACTCAATACATGGAAAATTATTGGAATCTATTCCGGTAATACAACAACAAAAATCGGTATTTATACGTTCTTTAAGCGAACGGACAGTTTATATTGTTCGCCTTGTTCGAGGACAGAAAGTTTATACAAACAAATTCATTTACTAACAATTTTAAATTTTTTTTTTATGAAAAAGACAATTTTTCTATCGTTCTGCACCAGCTTCATGATGGTTGTAATCTTCACTTCGTGTAAAAGTGGATTAACTCCATTGGCTTCCCAGTACATTCAATCCGAACCGCAACCACTGGAATTGGTTGCTACAAAAGTTCCGGTAACGGTTAATGCCACTTTTCCGCCGAAATGGTTTAACAAAAAAGCAAGTTTGGTTGTTACTCCGGTATTGCGTTACAGTAACGGTGAAGCAACAGGTACCTCTTACACTTATCAAGGCGAAAAAGTTGCCGGAAACGGACAAGTTATTCCGTCAAAAGCGGGTGCAAGTGTTGTGCTGAAATCGACTTTCGATTATGTTCCCGCCATGCAAAATTCGCAACTTTATCTTACTTTTCAAGCGAAAGTGGGAAACAAAACGATTGCTTTGCCCGATGTACAAATCGGTAGCGGCGTGTTGTCCACCGAAGCTTTGTTGAATCCCGCATCCGAAACGCCGTCCATTGCCGCCGACCAGTTCCAACGCGTGATTAAAGAAGCGTATGACGCCAACATCCTGTTCTTGATTCAACAAGCCGAACTTCGTTCCGGAGAATTGAAAAAAGGCGAACTGGTAGATTGGAAAGACATTGTAAAAAGCGCCAATACGGCTCCCAATCAAAGCGTAAGCGTAGAAATTTCTGCGTATGCCTCTCCTGATGGTGGTTATGATTTAAACGAAAAATTAGCTGAAAAACGGGAAACCAGTACAGCCAATTATCTATCCAAAGAATTGAAAAAAGCGAAAGTAAAAGCTCCTGTCACTGCCCGTTATACGGCTCAGGACTGGGATGGTTTCAAGGAATTGGTTGAAAAATCTACCATTCAGGATAAAGATTTGATTTTGCGCGTATTGTCGATGTATTCCGATTCGGAACAACGCGAACGCGAAATCAAAAACATTTCAGCCGTATATTCCGATTTGGCAGAAACCATTCTTCCGCAATTGCGCCGTTCCAGACTGACGGCCAATATCGAAATCATCGGTAAATCGGACGAAGAAATCGCTTCTTTGGCTGTTTCCAATCCCCGTTCGTTGAACGTAGAAGAATTGCTATATGCTGCCACTTTGACCTCCACAGAAGATGCTAAAGCTGCTATTTACAAAAAAGTAATAGAGCTTTTCCCGAACGATGCCCGCGGATTCAACAACTTGGGTGCAACAGAATTTGCACAAGGCAAACTTGATGTTGCTGAATCATCGTTCAACAAAGCCCTGAAATTATCTTCCTCTCTTCCCGAAGCTAATTTGAACTTGGGTTGGATCGCTTTAAGCAAAGGCAATACCGATTTGGCAAGCCAATACTTTGGAAAAGCTTCCGGTGCACAAGGCTTAACCAACGCCATAGCTTATCTGGATGTATTGAAAGGCAACTATTCGCAAGCTGCTAAAGCGTTCGGACAAACGGCCAACAACAATGCCGCAGTCGCTCAAATTCTGGCAAAAGATTACAATGCCGCTCAAGCTTCTTTGAACGCCATTCCTTCTCCGAATGCCGACACATATTATTTGAAAGCGATTGTTGCTGCAAGAACCAACAACATCAATTCGGTAGCTGACAATTTGAAACAATCCATTGCTTTGGATGCAAAAAAAGCTACGCAAGCTTTGAGTGATGTTGAATTTGCAAAATATGTAGCGAATGCTGTGTTTTTGAAGGCGGTAACAAAATAATAACATCATTTTTATCATCACTCTTGGAGTGAACACAAGATCAACGCATTAGATTTTAATGCGTTGATCTTGTGTTTTACAGTCTGGTATGGAGGCTGTTTGAAAGCTTTCCATTCAGAATGAAGGGAATTTGTGTCAAAAGCGAGTTATTTTATAGATATAGTCATCTATGATGAGAAAAGCGCCGCAAGCATAGAACTAATTTTCAAATACTGAAAATGATGTTCATTGTTTTTTACCGATGCTATGAAAAATAATCATAACTTTGCCTCTGAAATAAAAACACAAATAAATAGGATTTCATATCCGGTCAAAATTTTCATGCATTGACCATGGAGTGAAGCCGGATATTTTTTTCATAAATAATATAAAAGATGAATCAATGAAACGAAAAAACACTAATTTTGCTTTCAATTATTTAGAGGCTGACGGTTGCATGGAGATTTTAATAGTCAGTCCTTTATAAAAAACAATAATATGAATGTATTTACAAATGTAAAAGACCTTGGCAATTTGAATGTTGCCATCAAAGAAGCATTGGAAATCAAGCAAAACCGTTTTGCCTACCAACATCTGGGAAAAAACAAAACCCTGCTGATGGTCTTTTTCAATTCGAGTTTACGCACTCGTTTGAGTACGCAAAAAGCGGCTATGAATCTGGGAATGAATACAATGGTATTGGATGTAAATCAAGGCGCATGGCGTTTGGAAACCGAGCGGGGAGTCATCATGGACGGCGATAAATCCGAGCATTTATTGGAAGCCGTTCCCGTCATGGGTTCTTATTGCGATATTATCGGTGTGCGCTCGTTCGCACATTTCGAAAATAAGGCAGACGATTACGGCGAAAAGATTCTGAATCAGTTTATTCAATATTCCGGCCGTCCTGTATTCAGTATGGAAGGTGCAACCACACATCCGTTGCAGGCTTTCGCCGATTTGATTACAATAGAAGAATACAAGACGAAAGCCCGCCCGAAAGTGGTCATGTCGTGGGCGCCGCACCCGAAAGTTTTGCCTCAGGCGGTTCCCAATTCGTTTGCCGATTTTATGAACGAGGCCGATGTGGAATTTGTTATCACTCATCCCGAAGGCTACGAATTGGACGAACAATTTGTGCGCGGTGCAAAAATCGAATACAATCAAGCCAAAGCGTTTGAAGGCGCCGATTTTATTTATGCTAAAAACTGGTCGGCTTTCCGCGATCCGCACTACGGACAAATCCTTAGCAAAGATCGTGATTGGACAGTCGATACCATTAAAATGGGATTGACTAACCACGCCAAATTCATGCATTGTTTGCCGGTGCGCCGGAACATGATTGTGACGGATGATGTCATTGAAAGTCCCGATTCGATTGTGATTCAGGAAGCGGCTAACCGCGAAATATCGTGCGAAGTCGTACTCAAACGTATGTTGGAAACCCTTAAATAAATTGTATGAAACCCATTCAAATGGTGGATTTAACCACACAATACCTCCGGATGCAAGCGGAAATAGACGAAGCCGTCTTACATGTCCTGCGTTCTGGACAATACATCAATGGCAAGGCGGTAGATTTGTTTGCCGATTCCTTAGCACAATACACAGGCAGTCCGTATGTTATTCCTTGCGCCAACGGGACGGATGCCCTGCAAATCGCCCTTATGTCGCTGGATTTGCGTCCGGCCGATGAAGTGATAGTCCCCGCATTCAACTATATCGCTGCTGCCGAAGCCATCGCTTTATTGGGTTTAACGCCTGTATTGGTTGATGTCCATCCCCAAACGTTTACGATTGACGTGCAAAAAATCGAAGAATCTATTTCGTCCAATACCAAAGCGATTATTCCTGTTCACCTGTTCGGGCAAACGGCCGATATGGAAACCTTGATGCGCATCGTTCAAAAATACCATTTAACGGTCATTGAAGACAATGCTCAAAGCATCGGCGCAAGCTATCTCTTTTCGGACGGAAGTCGAAAACAGGCGGGTACTATCGGAAATATCGGTACGCTGTCGTTTTTTCCAACCAAAAATCTGGGTGGTTACGGCGATGGCGGGGCGATGCTAACCAATAACGAAAGTATTGCGAAAAAACTGAAAAAACTCGCTTCGCACGGCCAATCAGAGAAATACAAACATGAATTCATTGGCTGCAATTCGCGTTTGGATACGATTCAAGCCGCTATCTTGCAAGTAAAATTGTCTTATTTAGATGAGTTTATCGCTGCCCGCAAGAAAGTTGCCGATACCTATACCAACGAATTCAAATGGATAGATTGGCTCGAAACGCCTGCGATTGCCAATTATTCCACCCATGTGTTTCATCAGTACACTATTCAGGTAAAAGACGGGAAACGGGATGATTTACAACAGTATTTGCAATCGAAAAACATTCCGAGCATGGTATATTATCCCATGCCTTTGCAGAATCAGCCGGCCTTTCGCAATAAAATCCGTACAGGGAGCGCCTTGTCCGTAACGGAAAAACTTTGCCGATCGGTGTTGTCTTTGCCGATGCATACCGAATTGGACGATGAACAAATGACTTATATCATCGATACAATCAAGCAGTATTAAATGATGGATTACCAAGCACATTCCACAGCCGTTATCGACGAAGGTGCGAGCATCGGTACAGGCACAAAAATCTGGCATTTTTCACATATCATGCCGGAAGCCGTTATCGGAAAAAACTGTATTATTGGACAAAATGTGATGATTGCTCCGCGTGTCGTTTTGGGCAATCAGGTGAAAGTGCAAAACAATGTTTCGGTTTATACGGGTGTGATTTGCGAGGATGATGTGTTTCTGGGTCCAAGTTGCGTGTTTACCAATGTGATTAATCCACGGAGTTTTATCGATCGCAAGAATGAATTTAGGCCGACACGGGTCAAACGCGGGGCAAGTATCGGCGCCAATGCCACCATCCTTTGCGGAGTCACTATCGGTGAATATGCCATGATTGGTGCGGGGAGCGTGGTTACAAAAGATATACCTCCGTATGCCTTGATAGTCGGCAACCCCGGCAAGCAAATTGGCTGGGTTGATGAGGAAGGGAATGCTGTAAGTGAGAGCAAACAGTCATTTGACAAAAATTTTGATACACAAAGGCATGTTTATAGCGGAAAGCCCAGAGGGCTGTAATATTTGTAGCCGTGGGTGTAAACCCACGGTAACGGAACAACCCCCACCACCCGCACCGCGTAGCGGTGCAATATAAAGGGTATCGCTGTTCTGCGGCTATTAGTGCAATCTTGAATATTAGATCAATAAGAATCATAAATAGATAAAAACAAATTTCAAAAACCGGAATGATTATTAAGAAAGCAGAATTTATTATCAGCAACACCCACGTGGCGAAGTGCCCCCAAGACGGAAAGCCGGAATACGCATTCATTGGACGTTCCAATGTAGGCAAATCCTCGTTAATTAATATGTTAACAGGGAAAAAAGGCTTGGCGCTTACTTCCTCCACTCCGGGGAAAACGCAATTAATCAATCATTTTCTGATTAACGACGAGTGGTATTTAGTCGATTTGCCTGGCTACGGCTATGCCCAACGCGGGAAAGAAGGACGCCGGAAAATTCAGGAAATCATCGACATCTATTTAGATGAACGCGAAGACCTGACTTGTCTGTTTGTCCTGCTGGATTGCCGTCACGAACCGCAAGAAATAGATTTGGATTTTATTACGCTATTGGGCGAAAGCGAAATACCGTTTGCGATTATCTTTACAAAAACGGATAAAATTTCGACATCGCGACTGAATGAGAATATAACGCACTATAAAAACACCTTGGCAGAAACTTGGGAAGAACTGCCTCCCCTCTTTTTCACCTCCTCGGAGCAGCACAAAGGCAAGGACGAATTATTGAATTATATTGAAAGCATCAATAAATCCTTGAAAATAAACTTAAATTGAATGATATGAATTGGTTTGAATGTAAAGTTTCGTACGAAAAAATGATGGACAACGGCGTTCAAAAGCGCGTATCCGAGCCTTATTTAGTGGATGCTCTTTCGTTTACAGAAGCGGAAGCCCGCATCATTGAAGAAGTAAAGCATTACGTGAGCGGCGAATTTACCGTTGCCGACATCAAACGCGCCAAGTTTGCCGAATTGTTTTTCAATGAAACGGGCGATCGCTATTACCGCATTAAGGTCAATTTCATCACTTTGGACGAAAAAAGCGGCGCGGAAAAAAAGACGCCTATGCAAATGTTGGCGCAAGCCTCCGACCTCAAGGAAGCCATCGCCGTTTGGGAAGCCGGAATGAAAGGCACGATGAGCGATTATGTTGTCGTTTCGGTAACGGAAACGCTGTTGATGGACGTTTTCCCTTTCGATCCGGGAGATAAAGCCAAGCCCGCCGTTGAGGAATGAGTATCGCATCCCAAATCATCCGGATAAAAGAAAGCTTGCCTGAGCAGGTGCGCTTGACGGCTGTTTCCAAATTTCATTCTGTTGAGGCCATTCAGGAAGCCTACGATGCGGGACAACGTGTTTTCGGCGAAAACCGCGTACAAGAATTGTTGGGTAAATACTCGCAGTTGCCTGCCACTGTCGAATGGCATTTTATCGGACATTTGCAAGTCAATAAAGTCAAATATATTGCGCCGTTTATCGACACGGTGCAATCGGTCGATAGCATGAAATTGTTGGACGAACTGAACCGTTGCGCTGCGAAAGCCCGGCGTCGAATCAAGGTTTTGCTGCAAATCCATATTGCCCGGGAAGAGCACAAATTCGGTTTTTCATTTGCCGAAGCAGAAGAATTACTGAAAAACAATTTTTCAGAAACGTGGTCAAATCTTACTATTTGCGGCTTAATGGGTATGGCTACTTTTACCGATGATCCAGACAATATCCGCAAGGAATTTACTTCTTTACAGACATTTTTTGTTCGACTGAAACAATCCTGTTTGGCTGAAAACACTGATTTTAAGGAGTTATCAATGGGAATGAGTGATGATTATCCTTTAGCAATAGAAGCAGGCAGCACCATGATTCGTATTGGGAGTAAAATTTTCGGAGCCAGAACATAACTTATCTTATCTCTAAAACAACCCTGTAAAATTTAGCCGGAAATTTAAAAAACTTACTACCTTTGCATCAGTCAAATATGTTGGTAAAAATCTATCATACCGCACCCAATCAGAAGGAAATCGACAAGGTGGTCGCTATTCTCAAAGAAGGGGGCATAGTCATTTATCCCACGGATACGGTCTATGCTATGGGTTGCGATGCCTTGAACGTAAGGGCAGTAGAGCAAATTTGCAAACTCAAAGGCATCAATCCGCAAAAAGTCAATTTGTCGATTATCTGCAATGATTTGAGCGGAATCAGCGAATATGCCAAAGTGAGCAATACGGTTT
This sequence comes from Candidatus Symbiothrix sp., assembly GCA_031284765.1. GTDB lineage: Bacteria > Bacteroidota > Bacteroidia > Bacteroidales > Azobacteroidaceae > Azobacteroides. Next base: position 94 of record JAITXK010000072.1, on the reverse strand, counting down.
TCAAATTGATGAAGAAGAACCTGCCCGGCCCTTTTACCTTTATTCTGAATGCTACAAACAACCTTCCCAAGATTTATAAAAACCGGAAAGAAGT
>JAITXK010000062.1 GCA_031284765.1 Candidatus Symbiothrix sp. | reverse complement strand
AGCCATAAATAAAGGTGGTTTCATTTCTTGTTTGTTTTAAAATTATACATCTGATTTTCGATTTATCAATTTGTTTGATTTGATTCTTAAGTATATGGTTTGATAGTTTGGAAATTTGAAAACTTGTTTTCCGGTTTCCAAACTATCAACTTTTCCGGTTTTCAATTTTTATATCCCGTTCCTTTTCCAGTTTCCAAACACTAAAATCTTGCAGGAATAAAGTTTTCCAAGAAGCCGGTTTTCTATGTTGAGAATCTTACCCCTTTCAACTTTTCCACAAATAAAGAAAGAAAAAAGACTTGCTTTTCAAATCCGGTATTCGTGGCATCAACTGTCTTCTGTTGTCCGGTTATTAGGTTCTGTATTAGCCCAAACATCCTCTAACTTTGCCGGACGGGAATAAAAAGCAATAGGAAACATGGATATGTTTCAAAGGCTATTCCCCAATAACGAGTAACCGTTCCGCATACTGTAATGTCCGCCAATCGTGGCGGATTTTATTGTCATCAGACAATAGCAAGATGTATTATTCCTAACTTAGGTTCGCCGGTTTACTTCCAAGATACATCGTACAAATTCCAAAGCTGAGTTTTTGGTAACGGACATTCACGAATCCGTTTTTTTCTAAAATGGCTACCATTTCTTTGTTTTGTGGGAATGCATGAATAGATTTTGGAAGGTATTGGTAAGCAACTGTATTTCGGGAAATCCATTTTCCGACGAGCGGAATGATTGTGGAATAAATCCGGTAACCTTGCTTCATGGGGAAATATTCCGGAGATGAAAGTTCGAGTATCATCAGTTTGCCGCCGGGACGCAACACCCGGAGAATTTCTTGCAGACTTTTATCAAGATTTTCAAAATTTCGAACGCCGAACGCAACAATTGCCGCATCAAAAGTGTTGTCTGACAATTGAAGTTCGGAGCAATTCTGCCATGCAAAATCAATCCTGTCGGACAAACCAGCCTTCGCTATTTTTTCCCTGCCGATATTCATCATTTTTTCGGAAATGTCAATGCCGACTATCTTTTCTGGTTTCAACAAACGGTAGGCTTCCAACGCTAAATCACCTGTGCCGGTTGCTACATCTAATAGTTGACATGGAGCTAACAATTTTAAGGTTAAAATTCCTTTTTTTCGCCAGTATTTATCAATGCCCAACGAAAGGGTATGGTTCAGTAAATCGTATTGACTGGCTATTTCATCAAACATCTGTTCAACCTGGGCGCTTTTGGAAGTATTATCCGCAACGTAAGGGAGTATTTTTTCAATATTGTAATCCATATTCTGTTTGTCACTTGCTACAAAAGTATAATATCTTTTTTACCTTTGCACGCTTAATAAAAAAAATGAATAATGAAGCAAATTTTTTATTTGTTTTTGGTTGTCTTGCTGTGTTTTACTTCGTGCCGTCAAGGGACGAAGAAATCAACTGAGTTGCGAGTAGGCGTTATGTCGTCAATGGATTATGTGCCTTTGGCTGTGGCGCAGGAATTGGGCTTTTTCGCCGAACAGGGCGTGAAAGTGGACATTGTCAAGTTTTATTCGGCAAATGAACGTGATGCCGCATTCCAGAGTGGAAATATTGATGGCACAGTGATTGATTATACCGGCGCTATTTTGCAAAAAGCCGGTGACGTGGATTTGAAAATAACATCAGCGTGCAATTCTACCTTTTGCCTTATGACCGGGACGGAAAGCGATATTCATCAAATTGCAGACCTGAAAAACAAAAAAATCAGCGTTTCGCGAAATACGGTAATTGATTTCTGCATCGAAATGGCTTTGCAATTGGCTCGAATTTCGCCCGATGATATTGAAAAACAAGAGATTAACAAAATTCCCCTCCGTTTTGAAATGATGTTGAATGGACAGTCAGATGCCACTGCTTTGCCAGACCCATTCATTACTATGGCTGCCACCAAAGGTGCACGTTCTATTGTTTGTATGGACGAATTAGGATTTTCCGTAACAGGCATTATGTTTAAAACCGATGCTATCGACCAAAAGCAAGATGAGATTAAAGCGTTTTATCTGGCTTACAATGAAGCGGTAGAATACATCAAAACACATACACCGAAGGATATACAAACCATTTTAACTACCGACATTGGTTTTCCCGAAGCATTGATTGGCGCTGTCCGTTTGCCTGATTATACGCTTGCTCAAATGCCCCGGGAAAAAGATATTCAGGTAGTGTCCGAATGGTTACAAAGCAAAGGATTGATTCCGAATGGCTTCTCAACTTCCGATTTGCTCGATGGGCATTTTGTGCAACCCTAATCATTCAGCATGATATGCCCCAACTCACTGTCAGAAATTTGAACGTATCTTACGGAGAAACTGCTGTATTGAAGAATTTCAATTTGGATGTGGAGGCAGGAAGCATTTATTGCTTGCTGGGCACTTCGGGTTGCGGAAAATCGACCTTGCTGAAAACTATTTGTGGTATCATAAAACCTAAAGGAGGCGAAATTTTATTGAAAAATAAACCGGTCAATCCGGCGGAGCAATCTATTGGATATATTCCTCAACATTATGGTTTGCTTGATTGGCTTACGGTAAAAGCCAATCTTTTTTTAGGCGCAAAAATACGAAAAGTTCCGGTATCGAAAAATGCAGAAAACATTATTGAACAGTTGGAACTCAAACCCTTGCTCAAACGTTACCCGAAAGAATTGAGTGGCGGTCAGCAACAACGTGTTGCCTTGGCGCGTGCGTGGATGCTGCAACCGGAATTGATGTTGATGGACGAACCTTTTTCATCGTTGGATACGTTTACGGCGGAGCGCTCGCGCGATTTATTTCTGTATTTGTGGAAAGCGTACAAAACCACCACTTTATTTGTTACACATAATATCAGGGAAGCTGTGCACACGGGAAATTACATTGTTTTATTGCCCAAGCAAGCGATTGAAACGCCGGAGATTTTCAAAAATCCGCTTTTTCAAGCGAACGCAGATCGAACACCTCGTGATTTTTATGATTTGGAACAAACTATTAGCCAACGTATGCAGGAAACAGGGAGAGATACCGATGAATAAACGGTTGCAGACTATCTTGTTCGGTTTTCTTGCCTTCAATTTGCTTTGGTGGCTGTTAGCGGTGTTTATTCAGTCGGATGCATTGGTTAGCCCTTTGACAGTTTATAAAGCGATGGGCAGTATTTTGCAATCGAACATTTGGGAACATATCACTGCCAGTTTCGTGCGGGTGGTTGAAGGAATATTGCTGGCGGTGTTGACAGGCGTTCCGGCAGGTTTATTGCTTGCCGATTATCCGAAAATCAATAAAATATGCAGTCCGTTGTTGTATTTTATTTATCCTGTGCCTAAACTTGCTTTGTTGCCGGTAGTGATGTTGTTGTTGGGCATTGGCGAGAGCGCCAAAATCGTAATGATTGTGCTCATTCTGGTGTTTCAAATCATTGTAGCCGCCCGCGATGCCGTGCTGCATATTCCGCACGAAGATTTTCACGTGCTGATTTCATTGGGAGCAGGTAAAAAGCAAATGCTGAGGTGGATTATTTTGCCCGCCATTTTGCCCGAAATGCTAACTTCACTTCGGGTAACTGTCGGAACTGCCATATCGGTATTGTTTTTTACCGAAACATTCGGCACAGACAAGGGAATGGGATTTTACATTGTAGATGCGTGGATGAGGCTGGCTTATACACAAATGTATGCCGCCATACTTCTCTTGTCGCTCATTGGTTTTATCCTTTTTTTTACCATAGATATAATAGAAGAAAAAATTTGCAAATGGAAATACTGATTATTTAAAAAACTAGATAGATGAAGAATAGATTTTTATTAACTCCGTGTTTACTTTTAATAGTCTGCGTATCTTTATTTTCGCAAGAAAAAAAGGACATTATAAAAAAAACAAAAAACGCTTTTCAGAGCGAACAGTTTCAACTGTTCGGCTATGGACAAGTGATTGCCAATTATAGCGAATATCCCGATCGGGGGCAAGTGCGCACAACGGCACACAGTTCGATAGACGTAGCCCGCGCTATTCTTTTTGCCACCGGAAGATTGGGGGAACGCCGGCAATTTGGTTACATGTTGATGTACGATTTTGGTCCCAATGCCTGTCTTCATGAATTGTATGGCGAATGGCTTCCCGTAGATGCGTTGAATGTTCGTTTTGGTCAGTATAAGGTTCCGTTTACGCTCGAAAATCCCATGTCGCCCACGCGGATTGAAACAATCTATTTTTCACGGTCGGCATCTGCTATGTCGGGAAGTGCCGGTGATTTTAACCAATACAATCCGAACGGGACCTTGGGCAGCGTAAAAGCCGGTCGTGATGCCGGATTGCAAGTGTCCGGCAAATTTCTGAAAAAAAATGATTTCTTCCGCTTGGAATATTATGCCGGACTTTTTAACGGTACCGGTTTCAATACCAAAGATAACAATGACCGGAAAGATTTTATTGGAACGGCTTATTATCAACCTATTAAAGGCTTGCGATTGGGAGGTTCCGTATATTCCGGTAAATTATATTATGGTTTGAACGACACAGCCCCCGAAGACCATGTGCGCAACCGTTTGACCTTTGGCACGGAATATCAAAGCAAATATGTGTACGGACGTTCCGAATACATTACTGCTAATGACGGCGGTTTGAAACGCAAGGGTTATTACACATCGCTGGTTTACAAGTTGGGACCCGGAAAGTGGGAAGTATTAGGCAAATATGATTTTTATGATGCCAATACTTCTGTCAGCCGGAATGAAACGACCGATATTACTGCCGGTATCAACTATTATTTTGCTCCATTCAGCCGGTTGCAGCTCAATTATATTGTTACGGATGACAAAGCTTTAGGAAAAAACAATGCGATTGCAACGCAGTTGCAACTGTTTTTCTGATACATTATGGTAAAGCAAAATTCACCTCAAGCCTGGCTTTTGGCTGCCCGACCTAAAACATTAACAGCAGCTGCAACGCCTGTATTGGTGGGGTGTGCCCTGGCTTTTCATGACAACCGGTTTCATTGGCTGCCTGCGTTTACCTGTTTGTTGTTTGCCCTGATAGCACAAATTATTTCCAATTTTGCCAATGATTATTTCGATTATAAGAAAGGGACCGATAACGAAGAACGTTTGGGACCTCAAAGAGCTGTTGCCGAAGGTTGGATAGCACCTAAGACCATGTTATATGCTACACTTGGATTGTTGGCTGTGGATATGGTGATTGGCTTATCGCTTTTACAATATGGCGGTTGGAAATTGATTATGGTAGGTGCCTTGGTTGCATTATTTGCCATTGCTTATTCAGGAGGCCCGTATCCTTTGGCTTATCATGGTTGGGGAGATGTATGTGTATTCATCTTTTTTGGCATTATTCCTGTGGGATTTACCTATTATGTACAAGCCTCGCAGTGGACAGTACCGGTTACTATGAGTGGCATAGCAGTAGGATTAGTCATTATTAATATTCTGGTAGCCAATAATTATCGTGACCGTTTTTCCGACGAAAAAACGCATAAAAAGACCACCATCATTCTATTCGGTGAAAAATTCGGACGGTATTTTTATTTGTTTAACGGAATAATTGCCGTGATCTGTTGTCAGTATTTCCTGTTTGAAAAAACCATTTGGGCCGGCTTGTTGCCGTTAATATACTTGCTTTTCCATATCACGACATGGCGGACTATGGTGACTATCGGCAAAGGTACCCAATTAGTCGGCATATTGGGGCAAACGGCACGAAACGTATTTATTTTCGGGCTTCTTCTTTCCTCGGGATTACTGATTTAATAGCTGATGTTATCGACCAGCCGGACATCGCCTGCATAAGCGGCAATGCATCCTACGATGTGTTCTGAATCTTTCCAATCGTTGACCGTTTGCAAAGAATCGCGATCCACCAAATCAAAATATTCCACCTGAACATGTAGTTGTTTCTATTAAATCAATTTTTTTATACCATAATTCATTTGAGTTTTCCAAAAATGTTGTTGCCACAATTTTAATATTCTCCATGAGTATAAAAATCATCTAATCTACTATAGTTTATACCGATTAGAATGTTAAGCGAGAAGTTAGTCTGAAATTATGTAATCCACAAGCAATTTCAAAAGCCCAATCATCAAAAAATAATTTGTGGCAACGGTAGCGTTCTTTGACAATACGGAAAATTCTCCCCATCGAATGTAATTTACACCTCTCAATACGGGGATCTTCCATTTGACTAAAATAAGAGTGGGTACTATTCATCTTAAACTGATTTTATTTGATCTTTCCTCAAATTTAAATTTTCGTGAGAATATTGCCAAACTCAAAGCTACCCGAAATAGATACATCCTTTAAAGTCAATAAATGTTACTTATTTATGGTTCATCCGAAAAATGCGTAGTTATTGCAATGTGTGCCTCATCATCATTATTTTTATTGTTGATTTATAGACTATTAAAAACATATTTTAACGACTACGTATTTCTCGGATAAGCCATATTTTGTTATCTTTGTCAAGAGTTATTTGAAATAATGGTAAAGCAAAACAACGCAGACTAAAGCGTTTCGCTCGTTTCTATATCGTTACCCATTGTTTATTTCTTCTCCTATAAGTATCTGTTATTCAATGGGTAAAAAATTAATTTTTTGCTTCATCAAAAATAAGATGTATATTTATGTCATGAGAGTAGAACTGAATAATTTTTTTTAAGTTGTTCGGTTTTTTTATTTATACTGATTCTTTTCCGAATTACCTCTGCAAAAAGCAATCCTTTCAAAAATATAAAATAAACACCATGAAAAAATTTGTTTGGCTGTGTCCGGATAAATATAAATATTCATTCAAAATAAAAAATATGTTTGTAAATAAAATCATTATTTTCCTCACATCGTTATTTTGCAGCCAAATCGCCTTTAGTCAAAATTCCATTCGAGAGGTGGAAATCAAAGGAGTAATCACCGACCACCAAACGGGTGACAGGCTTCCCGGAGCTTATTTGTTCATTAAAGGAACTTCAACGGGAACCACGTCCGATAATAAAGGGCAATATGTGTTGCATTTGAATAAAGGGACTTACATCATTTGCGGTTCTTTTATGGGTTATCAAACCAAGGAAATACCGCTTAATGCCGATGTGTCACAAACAATAAATATTCAACTTGAATCAGGCACGCACCAACTGGATGAGGTTATAATTTCATCTCGCGCCAAGAACGATAACATCACAAGTGTAACTATGGGCATCGAACGGATGAGTATCAAAGAAATACAACGTTTACCTGCGCTGATGGGAGAAGTAGATATTCTCAAAGTGATTCAGTTGCTGCCCGGTGTGCAGGCTACAACCGAGGGCGGGTCCGGA
>JAITXK010000057.1 GCA_031284765.1 Candidatus Symbiothrix sp. | reverse complement strand
ATGTCAAACGTACCCGATTTTAATCAGGAACTTATTTTTGCTTCATCCGACAAAAGCATATCTTATATGATTGCAAAAGCCGAAAAAGAAGGAAAGATAAGAAAAATCGCCCCGCGGATTTATACCACAAATCTGCAAGATTCGGTAGAGTATATCATTAAACGCCATTTTTTCGATATTCTCAAATGGCGGTTTCCGGAAGCAGTTATCAGTCATCGTAGTGCATCAGAATTGCGACCCACTGAAACCGGTAATTTTTTCCTGACAAGTAATTATACAAAAAAGATAACTGATTTGAAGGGTATTACACTGAATGTTATGGAAGGTAAACCTGCGGTGGAATCGGATGTGAATCTGGGTGGTATTTACGCTTCGTCGGAAGGACGGTGGGTATTGGAGAATATGCAAGTTTCCAGAAAAAAAGGAGGCGAGTCAAAAAACTTTCCCATTGAATTTATTGAGGATAAATTAGAAAAAATCATCCTTCGAGAAGGCGAGGATGGTATTAATAAGTTCAGGGACAAAGCCAGAGAAATCGCTAATCAATTAGACTTCAAATCCGAATTTAACAAGTTAAATTCCTTAATTTCAGCTTTATTAAATACACATAATAGCGATGTTTTAAGTTCAGCCTCCGCCAAAGCACGGGCAACCGGAATGCCTTTTGATTCCAAGCGAGTTGAATTGTTTGAAATCCTTTATGATAAATTGAAAGATTATTATTTTCCGGAACGGACAGATAAAAACAATTCTGAAGACTCTTTCCGTTTGTTTTCTTTCTTTGAAGCTTATTTCTCAAACTATATCGAAGGAACAAAGTTCATTATAGAGGACGCAAAAAAAATTATTGATACCGGAATCGCAATTCCTAAACGAATAAAAGATTCCCATGATATATTAGATACATTCCAAATTGTATCAAATAGTTATGAAATGAGTATCACGCCTGTAAGCGCCGAAGAATTGATTCAAATTCTAAAAAGGCGTCACCTGACGATGATGTCAGCGAGGTCGGAAGAAGTGAATGCCGGATATTTTAAAAGTCAAAACAACAGAGCCGGAAATACCGAATTTGTTGATTATACATTGGTTGAGGGAACGTTAAGGCAAGGTTTCAAATATTATGCAGCATTGACCGACCCCATGGCAAAAGCCATTTTTATGATGTTTATTATTTCGGAAATCCACCCATTTATGTATGGAAACGGAAGAATATCGAGAATTATGGGCAATGCCGAATTGTTTAAAAGCGGACTATCGAGAATAATTGTTCCGACCGTATATCGGGAAGATTACATTATGTCACTGAAAAAGTTTACCAACCGAAAAGAGCCGGACACTTTTATTCGTGTTATGGATAAACTTCAATATTTTTCAAATAACATCTTTGGGGATAATTTCGATGAACTCAATAATTATTTCAAGGAAACAAATGCCTACAAAGAGCCGTCAGAAGGGAAATTAAATATTATAGACCGTTCATTGCCGGATATAAAATTAGGTGAAATATAAAAATAATTCTGCTACACTATTCAAAATGAATGATTGTTCTTTCTGATATTTGTGTATCCCTAAAAAGAAAAAAGACTCACGATTTCTCGTAAGTCCTTGTCTTTCTGTGGTGGGCGTTGAGGGATTCGAACCCCCGACCCTCTGCTTGTAAGGCAGATGCTCTGAACCAGCTGAGCTAAACGCCCGATTCCTTTGCTAAAAGCGTTGCAAAGGTATAATATATTTTCAAAAGGACAATACTTTTAGTGAACTTTTTTAAGTGGTCTTTTTTATTGTATTGTAATATAATCACTTAAAAAAACAAGTCCCCGTTTTTCTGTCAATATTCAAACGGATTGCCCTCGCTCAAATCTTCCAAATCTTCTTCGTTGAAATCGTCATCGCTGAATTCTCCGTAGAAATCTTCGTTCTCTGCCGGATGCGGAACGGGTGTAGGAACGGAAAAATTCAAGTCTTCCATCAACGAAACTTGTTTGGGCGCTTGTCCAACCGATTTCACTACCTGCGGTGTGTCTTGACTTTTGCCGGTAATGATTTCCCGCAATTCTATAAAGAAACAACGCTCGGTCAACGGTTCAAACACATAAAGGAGTTTTTGTCGTTCTTCGCCCAGCAATTCACTCAGGCGGCAACTTTCCATGATGTAAATATCTTCATCTGAGCCGGATTCCATGTCGATGAGCGTGATTTCCGTTCCTTTTACCCAGTCTTCATCGCAAATAAAAAAGGATGTGATTTGGTCGCGGATATAGCCGGCCGAATCTAAAATTGCTTCATGCAATTGAAAAAACGTTGCTTCCGAATCAATGGTTATATCTCTCCTGAAATTATCCACCTCGTCCGAAACAATGATAAATCTGTAAATCATAATTTTAATTTAATCTAAACTTCCCCTGATAACTCCCCGCAATGAATTGGACACGAATGTTACCACTTCTTCTTTTTCAATACCTCCCGCAATACTGGCTTTGAGGTGCTCAATGGCCACTGAATTGTTCAATCCCGATTGATACAAAATGCGGTAGATTTCCTGAATGCCGGAAATTTGTTCTGTTGTAAATCCCCTTCTTCTTAAGCCTACAATATTAACACCGGAATATGTCAATGGTTCACGTCCTGCCACGATGTAGGGCGGAATGTCTTTGCTCACTTTCGAACCGCCTTGCAACATCACATGTTTGCCGATGCGGGAAAACTGATGCACCAAACTTCCTCCGCTTAAAATGGCGTAATCATCCACTTCTACTTCGCCTGCCAATTGGGTGGCATTGCCCAAAATCACATGATTGTGAATAACACAATCGTGTGCCGTATGGGAGTAAGCCATTAAAAGACAGTCGCTTCCAACAATGGTTTTTCCTTTGGAAGCGGTTCCGCGATTGACAGTCGCACATTCGCGAATAGTGGTGTTGTCACCGATTTCGCAAGTGGTTTCTTCGCCCACAAACTTGAGGTCTTGTGGAATCCCCGAAATAACTGCGCCGGAAAATATCCGGCAATTGTTTCCAATACGCGCTCCTTCCAAAATAATCGCATTGGGATAAAGATAGGTATTGTCGCCGATAACGACATTTTTGTCAATAGTTACAAAAGGGCTAATTGTAACGTTTTTTCCGATAATAGCCTCCGGATGAACAGAGGCAAATTGATGTGTCATTTATTTTTAATTATTTGTGCCATAAATTCGGCTTCGCAGACCAATTTTTCGCCAACAAAGCAATAACCTTTCATATTGGATATGCCGCGTCGTAATTCGTCCAGCAGCACCAAACGGAAAATCAATGTATCTCCCGGAACTACTTTTTGACGGAATTTGACGGCATCTATTTTCAAAAAATAAGTGGAATAACGCTGTGGGTCTTCGACTTGCGATAATACCAGTAATCCGCCCGTTTGAGCCATGGCTTCGACCAATAATACGCCGGGCATGACAGGTTCTTCAGGGAAGTGGCCTTGGAAAAACGGTTCATTGACCGAAACATTTTTCACGCCTACAATATGCCTCTGCTCTACTTCGATGATTTTTTCTACCAATAAGAAGGGATAACGATGCGGCAACAATTCCTTGATGCGGTTGATGTCCAATACCGGCGGAAGATTCGGGTTGTATTCGGGAGCCTGAACAGCGTTCAGGCTAATTTCTTTGCGAATCAAGCGGGACAGTTTATTGTTAATTTTATGTCCCGGACAAGTAGCGATAATCCGTCCGCGAATCGGTCTGCCGATTAAAGCGATATCGCCCAAAACATCCAACAGTTTATGACGCGCCGGTTCGTTGGGAAACACCAGCGGTTTGTTCATGATATAACCCAATTGCGTGGCATCTTTATGAGCCACATTCATTTTGTCAGCCAATTGGTCGAAACGTTCCTGAGTAATTTGACGCTCGTAAATGACAATGGCATTATCAAAATCACCGCCTTTAATCAGATTACATTCCAATAAAGGTTCGATTTCACGGACAAAAACAAAGGTGCGGCTGGCGGCAATTTCGTCTTTGAAATTGCTTAAACTGTTCAATGTGGCACATTGGCTGCCCAAAATGGCCGAATCGAAGATAATCAGCGCATTCACAATCAGTTGGTCATCGGGAAGGACGACAATAGAGGCGCCTGTTTCTTCATCTTTTACTTCGATTTTATTTTTAACAATAAAATATGCACGTTCCGCTTTTTGTTCCGCGATGCCGACTTTTTCAATGGATTTGACGTATTCGATGGCGCTTCCGTCTAAAATCGGAAATTCGGGGGCATCCACTTCAATCAGGCAATTGTCTATTTGCAAGGCATACAAGGCTGCCAAAGCGTGTTCTATCGTACTGACTTGTACCCCATTCTTGGACAAAACCGTTCCGCGTTGCGTACTGCCTACATTTTCGGCAACCGCGTCCAGAATGGGTTGGCCGGGCAAATCGATACGTTTGATTTTATATCCATGATTTTCTGCTGCCGGATTAAATGTAATATTGATATGCAAGCCGGTATGCAGTCCTTTACCTTGCAATGAAAAAGATTCTTTTAATGTATGCTGCTTCATTTTTGCTTTAATACTTCTATTTCGTTTTGTAATTTATCTATTTTAGTTGCCAATTCCGGTAGTTTTGCATAAATAATAGCCGAACGCAGGAATTTGTTCACATCAATGGCGGGATAGCCCATGATGGTACGCCCCGGAGCAATGTTGCTAAGCGTTCCCGATTGCGCCCCGAAGCTGACTTTATCGCCGATGGTAATATGTCCGCCGATGCCGACTTGCCCTGCAATAATACAGTCTTTACCAATTTTGGTAGAACCGGCAACCCCTGTTTGAGCAGCAATAACGGTGTTTTCGCCAATCTCCACGTTATGCGCAATTTGAATCAGATTATCTAATTTCACGCCTTTACCAATCACAGTGGAACCCATTACGGCGCGGTCGATAGCGGTATTTGCACCGATTTCAACATCATCTTCAATTACCACATTGCCCAATTGCGGGATTTTGTTGTAAATGTCGCCTTCTTTGGCAAAGCCGAAACCATCGGCGCCAATGACTGCCCCGGCATGAATCATGCAATTTTTTCCAACGTGGCAATCGGCATAAATTTTTACGCCGGCATAAAGGATTGTATTTTCTTCAATCACCACATTATCGCCGATATACACATGGGGATAAATCGCTGTATTTTCGCCCAAACGAACATTCTCGCCAATATAAGCGAATGCGCCGATGTAAACATTTTTTTTAGGAATAACCGCGGAAGGACTTATAAATGAAGGTGTTTCAATGCCTTGCTTTTGGGTTTGAGCCTGACTGACCAGACTTAATAATTGCGCCAAAGAGGAATACGCATTGGGAACACGAATCAAAGTCAGCGTGACGGGCAATGCCTTTTCGGGCACGAAATCATCGTTGACCAAGGCAATGCTTGCTTGGGTTTCGTAGATGAACGGCGTATATTTGGGATTTGCTAAAAAGGTAAGCGTGTGAGGCTTGCCTGCTTCAATTTTTGAAAAATTACGGACTTGAATATCAGGATTCCCCTCTATTGTGCCGTGTATTATGTCTGCAATTTGTTGAGCGCTAAACTCCATGTATTAATTCATTTAGTTGAATAAAGTCGAATAAATCAGAATCAAGTGACAAAGTACGGAAAATATTTTCAATCTCGCAAAAAACACAAGTAATACTTTTTAATCTTCTTCGATAGAAGTTGAATATTTAACATATCGGAGGCTTCTGAAATATCAGTCGTACTGCCGTCTTTGTATAAAATGGTAATACTATCATCCGTTTCGCTATACATGTTGGTGGAAATTTCGTCAGAAAGTATTAAATAGGATGTATCCATTAACGGTATCAATTGTTTTTCAGAGAGGGCTTTTTGTTTGGCCGCCAAATAATCCGCATCGAACGGTTTTTGCGAAATTTCTATTTTAAATAAACGCCGGTTCAATAACGATGCACTCAGCAACGACAGTACTTTGTCGGGATGTTTCGCCCATACTTTCAAGGCCGACCAAATATCGTTATCATCCAAATCGGCAAAAAATTCCAAGGCTGACGGATGATTGATAAATTCCGCCTTGTCCACCGTGTGCGACAGGAAATAGTGCAGGGCGGGAGAGGCAAACAGTTCTACGCCTTGATGTTCCAGCACCTGCGCTCTGCGGAGCGTACTGACCAGCATTTTCTCCGCCGCAATGGCCGTTTTATGCAGATAGACTTGCCAATACATCAACCGGCGAGCCATCAGGAAGTTCTCAATGGAGTAAATGCCTTTGGCTTCCACGACCAAGCGGTCATCCTTGATGTTCAGCATTTTAATGATGCGGGCTGAACCGATATTGCCTTCGGTAACGCCTGTAAAAAAGCTGTCGCGGCGCAGGTAATCCAGCCTGTCCACATCCAACTGTCCGCTGACCAATTGATGAAGAAATTTTTGGGGATATTCGTCTTTGAAGATGGCAATGGCCGTATCCAATTGTCCGTTCATGTCCCTGTTCATGCTTTGCATCAGGAGGAGGGATATTTCTTCGTGGCTAACGTTGCTAATCAAGGTGTCTTCCAAGACATGGGAGAAAGGGCCGTGACCTAAATCGTGCATCAAAATACAGGCGAGGGCGGCCATGCGCTCATCGTCGGTAATCACGTGACCTTTGAAACGGAGTTGGGCAATCGCCTCGTCCATCAAATACATGGCGCCCAAGGAATGGCTGAGGCGGGAATGTTGCGCACCCGGGTAAACAAAATGCGACAAGCCCAATTGCTTGATGCGATTCAAGCGTTGGAAATAGGGATGCGAGATAATGCCAAAAATGAATTCATTGGGTATATTGATGAATCCAAAAACCGGGTCGTTGATTATTTTGCGCTTGGTATCCATTTCAAATAGTTTGCCATTTCTTGTTGTACTTTTTTCGCTTCGTTTGCCGCCACTTCCGCAAATTTTTCCGTCTTATCGGCATAAATGATTTGCCGGGATGAATTTACCAACAATCCGCATTGACTGTTAAGCCCGTATCGGGCGACTTCTTCCAAACTTCCGCCTTGCGCGCCCACACCCGGAACCAATAAAAAATGATGGGGTACAATACGGCGGATTTCCTCAAACATTTTGCCTTGCGTGGCGCCAACCACATACATGATTTGTTCGTCATTCGCCCATTCCTGCGACTTCTTCAAGACTTTTTCAAACAGGCGTTCGCCTTTGGTATCGGCTGTTAATTGAAAATCCTGCGAGCCTTTGTTGGACGTCAATGCCAACAAGATGACCCATTTGCCGGGATAGATTAAGAACGGTTTTACGCTGTCCTCACCCATGTAAGGGGCAACGGTAACCGCATCATAATCGGCAGATTCGAAAATAGCGCGGGCGTACATTTCGGATGTATTGCCGATGTCGCCACGCTTGGCATCGGCGATAATGAATTGACCGGGATAGTTTTCACGGATATATTCCACGGTTTTTTCCAGAGAGATTAATCCTTTCGCACCCAAACTTTCATAAAAAGCCGAATTGGGTTTGTAGGCAACACAATAGGACTGTGTGGCATCAATAATCGCTTGATTAAACGCAAAAACAGGGTCGCTTTCGCGCAATAAATGCGAAGGAATTTTTTTAATATCCGTGTCCAAACCCACGCAGAGGAAAGATTGTTTTTGAAGGATATTGTTGAATAATTCTTGTTTTGTCATCTTGTTTTGTTCTATTTGTAAAATAAAAATCCTTGAAACTTGGATGCCGCTAAAGAAAAAGAAAATGCTTTCATGATATTCATCTATTTAATGGTCTATAACTCACTCTCTTTCATTCGTTCCGCATTCTCCGCCACAATCAATTGGTCGATTACTCCCTGAATCTCCCCGCCGACAAAGGCCGGAAGATTGTAGAGGGTATAATTAATGCGGTGGTCGGTAACCCGTCCCTGCGGATAGTTATACGTGCGGATTTTTGCCGAACGGTCGCCGGTCGAAACCAGGGTTTTCCGTTTGGAAGCAATCTCGTCCAGATATTTTTGGTATTCCATATTATATATTCGCGAACGGAGTTCGGTCATGGCCTTGGCCTTGTTCTTCAGTTGCGATTTTTCGTCCTGACATTGCACGGAAATTCCGGTTGGCAAATGCACCAAACGAATGGCCGAATAGGTGGTGTTGACCGATTGCCCGCCGTGACCGGAAGCACAAAAAATATCGGTGCGAATATCCGTTTCCTTGATGTCCACGTCAAATTCTTCGGCTTCGGGCAATACGGCCACCGTTGCGGCGGAGGTATGTACCCGCCCTTGCGTTTCGGTCACCGGCACGCGCTGAACACGGTGTACGCCTGATTCATATTTCAAGGTGCCATATACATTGTCACCGGTAACAGTAAAAATGATTTCTTTGAACCCGCCGATAGTGCCTTCGCTGAAGCTGGTAACGGACACTTTCCACGCCTTCGATTCACAATATTTGGCATACATTTTATATAAATCGCCAGCAAAGATGGCGGCTTCATCTCCGCCCGTGCCGCCGCGGATTTCCACGATGGCGTTTTTGCCGTCTTGCGGGTCGGCGGGAACTAAAAGCAATTTGATTTCTTCTTCAATTTTGGGCAGGTTTTGCGT